>CAKRKL010000077.1 GCA_934358405.1 uncultured Blautia sp. | reverse complement strand
TTAAACGCAATTCTCCCCAAGTTAAAAGCATATACAACTGGTAAAGTAGTAGAAAAGGTAACCTGCCGTGAGAAAGAAATCCTTCCGGGAGACGGTCCGAAGGTTGCGCTTATGGATTTTGGTGCAAAACGCAATATTGCCCATTCATTGAATAAACGTGGATGTGAGGTGACTATTTATCCGGCACTTACTCCGGCAGAAGAGATTCTGGCAGATCATCCGGACGGAATCATGCTCAGTAATGGCCCTGGAGACCCCAAGGAATGTACTTCTATTATTAAAGAAGTAAAGAAGCTTTACGATTCCAATGTTCCGATCTTTGCAATCTGTCTTGGACATCAGCTGATGGCACTTGCAACAGGGGGAGATACCTATAAGATGAAATACGGCCACCGCGGCGGAAATCACCCGGTGAAGGATCTTGCAACAGGAAGAGTTTATATTTCATCCCAGAATCATGGTTATGTAGTAGATGCCAAGGATCTTGAGGAGAAAAACATTGCGCATCCTGCATTTGTAAATGTTAATGACGGTACAAATGAGGGAATGGCATACGTAGGAAAAAATATTTTTACAGTTCAGTTCCATCCGGAGGCATGCCCGGGACCGCAGGATTCCAGTTACCTGTTTGACAGATTTATGGATATGATGGGAGGAAATAAATAATGCCAAGAAATAAAGACATTAAAAAAGTACTTGTTATTGGTTCTGGTCCGATCATCATCGGTCAGGCAGCAGAGTTCGATTATGCAGGAACACAGGCCTGCCGTTCTTTAAAAGAAGAAGGCCTTGAGGTTGTTCTTCTGAACTCCAACCCGGCAACCATTATGACAGATAAAGACATTGCTGACCGTGTTTATATTGAACCTCTTACTGTAGAGGTTGTAGAGCAGCTGATCCTGAAGGAGAAACCGGACAGTGTACTTCCTACTCTTGGTGGACAGGCAGGCCTGAATCTGGCTATGGAGCTGGATGAAAAGGGTTTCCTGAAGGAGCATAATGTAAGACTGATCGGAACTACAGCTCAGACCATTAAGAAGGCTGAGGACCGTCAGGAATTTAAAGATACCATGGAAAAAATCGGTGAGCCGGTTGCAGCATCTAAGGTTGTTACAACAGTAGAGGATGGTCTTGCATTTACCAATACCATCGGCTATCCGGTTGTACTTCGTCCTGCTTATACCCTTGGCGGAAGCGGCGGTGGTATTGCCCATAATGAATATGAGCTTCGAGAGATCCTGGAGAATGGCCTTCGCCTTTCCCGTGTCGGAGAGGTTCTGGTAGAACGCTGCATCGCTGGCTGGAAAGAAATTGAGTATGAGGTAATGCGTGACGGTGCAGGAAACTGTATTACAGTCTGCAATATGGAGAATATTGACCCGGTTGGTGTTCACACAGGAGACTCTATTGTAGTTGCACCATCTCAGACCCTTGGTGACAAAGAGTATCAGATGCTTCGTACATCTGCTCTTAATATTATCACAGAGCTTGGAATCACAGGCGGCTGTAATGTTCAGTATGCGCTGAAGCCAGACAGCTTTGAGTACTGTGTAATCGAGGTTAACCCACGTGTAAGCCGTTCTTCTGCACTTGCAAGTAAGGCTACCGGTTATCCCATTGCCAAGGTTGCTGCAAAGATTGCCCTTGGATATACACTGGATGAGATTCCAAATGCCATCACAGGCAAAACATACGCAAGCTTCGAGCCAATGCTTGACTACTGTGTAGTGAAGATTCCGAGACTTCCCTTTGATAAATTTATTACAGCGAAGAGAACCCTTACCACACAGATGAAGGCTACCGGTGAGGTTATGAGTATCTGCCACAACTTCGAGGGCGCTCTTATGAAAGCAATCCGTTCCCTGGAGCAGCATGTGGACAGCCTGATGTCTTATGATTTTACCCAGCTTACAGACGAAGAGCTTCTTGCAGAGCTTGAAATCGTAGATGACCGCAGAATCTGGAAGATTGCAGAAGCAATCCGCCGCGGTATGCCGCAGTCCATGCTTCACGATATCACACAGATCGATATCTGGTTCATTGACAAGATTGCAATTCTTGTAGGAATGGAAAATGCCCTGAAGAACAGAAAGCTTACCAAAGAACTTCTTCTGGAAGCAAAACGCATGGAGTTCCCGGACTACATCATTGCCCGCCTTACAGGCAAAACTGAGGATGAAATCAAGGGACTTCGCAGTGAGTACGGCATCAAGGCTGCATACAAGATGGTTGATACCTGTGCTGCAGAGTTTGCTGCTGCAACTCCGTATTACTATTCTGTATATGGTGACGAAGGCACAGAGAACGAAGCAATTGCCACACCGGATAAGAAAAAGATCCTGGTACTTGGTTCCGGACCGATCCGTATCGGACAGGGTATTGAGTTCGATTTCTGCTCCGTACACTGTACCTGGGCTTTTGCGAAGGAAGGCTATGAAACGATTATTATCAACAACAATCCGGAAACTGTAAGTACAGACTTTGATATTGCAGATAAGCTGTATTTTGAGCCCCTTACACCGGAGGATGTTGAGAATATTGTAAATATTGAGAAACCGGACGGAGCGGTTGTTCAGTTCGGCGGACAGACTGCCATCAAGCTGACAGAAGCTCTTACCAAGATGGGTGTGAAGATTCTTGGAACATCTGCTGAGAACGTAGATGCAGCTGAGGACCGTGAGCTGTTTGATGAGATTCTTGAGAAGTGCCAGATCCCGAGACCGAAGGGACACACTGTATTTACCGCAGAGGAAGCGAAGAAAGCTGCAAATGAGCTGGGCTATCCGGTTCTGGTTCGTCCTTCCTACGTACTTGGCGGTCAGGGAATGCGTATTGCAGTAAGCGATGAGGATGTGGAAGAGTACATTGGTGTGATCAACCAGATTGCCCAGGAGCACCCGATCCTTGTTGATAAATACCTGATGGGAAAAGAAATCGAGGTAGACGCAGTATGCGATGGTGAGGATATTCTCATCCCTGGTATTATGGAGCATATTGAACGTGCCGGAATCCACTCCGGTGACAGTATTTCCGTATATCCGGCAAGAACCATCAGTGAAAAAGCAAAAGAGACAATCGCAGAATACACAAGACGCCTTGCAAGAGCACTGCATGTAATCGGTATGATCAACATTCAGTTTATCGTTCTTGGGGATGATGTATATGTAATTGAGGTAAACCCACGTTCCAGCCGTACAGTACCTTATATCAGCAAGGTTACCGGAATCCCCATTGTACCGCTGGCAACCAAGGTGATTCTTGGATACAAGCTGAAGGATATGGGCTATGAGCCGGGACTTCAGCCGGAAGCGAAGCACATTGCCATCAAGATGCCGGTATTCTCCTTTGAGAAGATCCGTGGTGCTGACATCAGCCTTGGACCGGAGATGAAGTCTACAGGTGAGTGCCTTGGTATTGCAGAGACCTTCAACGAGGCTCTTTACAAAGCATTCCTTGGAGCCGGAATCCGTCTGCCGAAGCACAAAAATATGATCATGACAGTAAGACCGGAGGAGCAGGAGGATGCAGTTCCGATTGCCAAGAGATTCGAGGCTCTTGGATACCGTATCTACGCAACCAGAGGAACCGCAAAAACTCTGAAGGAGCATGGCGTTAAGGTAATCCGCACCAACAAGCTGGAGCAGCCTGCACCGAACCTTATGGACCTGATCCTTGGACATAAGATTGATGTGGTTATCGACATTCCATCTCAGGGCGTTGACCACCAGAAGGATGGCTTTGTAATCAGACGTAATGCAATCGAGACAGGTGTAAATGTTCTTACCAGCCTTGACACTGCAGAAGCTCTGGTAACAAGTCTTGAGAATACAGACGCCAAGAATCTGAGTCTGATCGATATTGCGACGATCGCCAGAAGATAAAACCAGGAATATTTTTCGCTGCAAAAATTGCAGAAAAATATGGGAAAAAATGAAAATACAAGTTTACGAAAACCGGTTTGTGTAATATACTAAAAAGGGCGGAGAGATTTAAGTCTCCGTCCTCATTTTATTAAATGCATATTTAGAAGTAAGAAAGGGGTAGAAATGGATATTATCGAACTTTTAAAGGTAATTTTCCTTGGTATTGTGGAGGGAATTACAGAATGGCTTCCCATCAGCAGTACCGGCCATATGATTCTGGTAGATGAATTCCTTCATCTGGATGTTTCCAAAGAATTTATGGATGTATTTCTGGTAGTGATCCAGCTTGGAGCTATCCTTGCGGTTGTTGTTTTGTATTGGAATAAGCTGTGGCCTTTTTACATAAAGAAGATTCCAAGAAGAACACAGATGGCGATTGCCAAGAAGCCGAAATGGGCACAGGTGATCCTGAACTTTGTGGAACGTTTCTGCGATAAGGAGAAGTGGGTACTCTGGTTTAAGATTGTGGTAGCATGTCTGCCTACAATTGTGATTGCACTTCCATTTAATGATTTTATTGAGGAGCATTTCAATAACTATGTGGTCGTTGCCATTGCACTAATTGTCTATGGTGTTCTGTTTATCATTGTGGAAAACTACAACAGAGGCAGAGAGCCTGAGTGTACAAATCTGGAGGAGCTGTCTTATAAGACTGCGCTTCTTATCGGATGCTTTCAGGTGCTCTCTGTTATTCCGGGTACCTCCAGATCCGGTTCCACGATCATTGGAGGAATCCTGGTGGGAACCTCCCGTACTGTTGCTGCTGAGTTCACCTTCTTCCTTGGAATCCCGGTTATGTTCGGAGCAAGTCTTCTGAAGCTTGTGAAGTTTGGTTTTGGCTTTACAGGTACAGAGGTGATGATTCTGGTAATTGGTATGGTGGTTGCATTTGTGGTTTCCATTCTTGCGATCAAGTTCCTTATGGGATATATCAAGAAGCATGATTTCAAGGCATTCGGATGGTACAGAATCGTGCTTGGTGTGCTGGTTCTGATTTATTTTATTGGCAAAACCTTACTGGCATAAAATATTCAAATGTAAAGATGTATAAAATGCCGCGGAATCTGTGGGAAACTTTCCCCGCAGGCTTCGCGGCATTTTGAATTTAAAAATATCTATTCGGCTTTTTTATATTTAATATAGTTTACTACCATCATGGCAAGCTTAAAGGTAAGTGCATCTTCAAAGGTTCTGATATCCAGACCGAATTTTTTTTGCAGCTTTTCAAATCGGTATACCAGTGTATTGCGATGTACATAAAGCTGTCTGGAGGTCTCAGAAAGATTCAGGTTATTTTCGAAAAAAGTGCGGATAGTAGTAAGGGTTTCATCATCAATGGAATCCAAAGTTTCTTCTTTAAAAAATTCATCAATAAACATTTCACAAATTTCTGTGGGAAGCTGATAAATCAGGCGGCCGATTCCAAGACGATTATAGCCAAATACGTTCTTTCCGTTATAAAAAATCTTACCTACCTCCAATGCTGTGCGAGCCTCTTTATATGCATCCGGAAGCTGCTTCAGATCATCGGTAATGTTGCTATAGGAAACCCAGGCGGAGGTCATAGCCTCTGTATTCAACATATCTACCAGCATGTGGGCAATATCATCCAGATCAGAATAATCCTCAGATGGCTGCAGCTCCCGGAGCACAATGATTCCGGAATCATCGATGGCAGTGATGAAATCACGGGTTTTTGCAGAGAAAATGTTGCGGATGGTGGCAAGTGCATTTTCATCCCTGTTCTGTTTGGTCTCTACCAAGAAAACTGCACGTCTTACAGTTGTGGCAATGTGAAGCTTTCTGGCACGGTTAAAGGCATCCACTTCAGAATAGGAACCAAGAAGAAGATTCTGCATAAATACATTCTTATCACTTTTCTCCGTGTAGGCAGTAAGCAGACTTTCAATCTGGCAGACTGCCAGTTCACCGATGGTAGAGGCTGCTTCGGTGCTTCCCCATACAACCAGGATATACTGGAGCTGATGGCTCTCTGTTATTTTATACAGTCGGCAGCTCATGTTGGAAATACACAGAACATCCTCTGCTTTAAATTCCTCCAGCTTCTCTTCAGAAGGAATGGATCTGTCGCAGGTGCTGATATAAACAGTGTTGTCTGAATTTACAAGGCAGAAGTCCAGATGGCTGATGTTTTTCCAGTCTTCCAGACACTTCTGGAGAATCTGAAGTAATTTCATAAGAGTGTCTCCTTTGTATTGCGGCTGACTGCATGTTCAGCACGCATGGTAATGTAAGGTCTGTTTTTTATGCTTTCATTATAATATAAAAAGCCCAGGGTGAAAACCCCGGGCTTAAAATAATTTTTCTGAAGATTAGTTGCAGATAACAAGCTCTGTCTCTTTGTCGAAGAAGTGAGATTTCTCCATATCAAATGCGAATTTGATTGTATCGCCTGTCTTGGAGTTTGTACGAGGATCAACTCGTGCTGTAACCTGAGTTCCGTTTACATCGAAGTACAGGAATACTTCAGCACCAAGAAGCTCATAAACTTTAACAGTAGATGTCATTGGAGCACTTGGAGAAGCCTCGATGAACATCTGGGAATCATGGATATCCTCTGGACGGATACCAAGAACAACTGTCTTTCCAACATAGCCGCCATCTTTGAGAACTTTAGCTTTTGCAGCTGGAACAATAACATCGTACTCACCAACCTTAGCAACAAGGTTGCCGCCTTTTTCTGCAATCTGAGCATCAAGGAAGTTCATCTGCGGAGATCCCATGAAACCTGCTACGAACAGGTTGCCTGGCTGCTCATAAAGGTGCTGTGGTGTATCAACCTGCTGAACAACACCATCTTTCATAACAACGATTCTGGTACCAAGAGTCATAGCCTCTGTCTGGTCATGTGTTACGTAGATGATAGTAGCACCAAGTCTCTGATGAATCTTGGAGATCTCGATACGCATCTGTACACGAAGTTTTGCATCCAGGTTGGAAAGAGGCTCATCCATAAGGAATACCTTAGGATTACGAACGATAGCACGTCCCATAGCAACACGCTGTCTCTGTCCACCGGAAAGAGCCTTCGGTTTACGATCAAGAAGTTTCTCAAGGTCAAGGATTCTGGCAGCTTCTCTAACAGCTTTGTCAATCTGGTCCTTCGGAACTTTACGAAGCTTCAGACCAAATGCCATGTTATCATATACTGTCATATGAGGATACAGAGCGTAGTTCTGGAATACCATTGCGATATCACGGTCTTTCGGCTCTACATCGTTCATAACTTTGTCACCGATCTTTAATGTACCACCGCTGATCTCCTCAAGACCTGCGATCATACGAAGTGTAGTAGATTTACCACATCCAGATGGTCCTACGAAAATGATGAATTCTTTATCTTCGATCTCCAGGTTGAAATCTTTAACAGCCTGGAAACCATTTGGGTAAGTTTTGTTAATGTGCTGTAATGATAAGCTAGCCATGATTTTTCCTCCAAATTTCTGAATTAATGATTATGTTAAAAAATGCTTTCGATGCTTTTTTCATCTAGTGTTAGTATAGCGAAAAACGGGTAAAAGTGGTAGGGCAGAATCGTACAAAGTTTTTGATGGTTTCTTGTCAATCTGACGAAAAAGCCGTAGCCTTTGGTGCCCTTTTTTCATTTATAAACATTCCCTGCAGTGATTTTGCCTGAAAAAGCTCTTTAAACCAGTCACATTTGCATAAAAACAGGTAGTAAATGTTCAGACCACAGCCGTGCATGGTTTCATAATTTCCCTGCCCTTTGGCAAGGATTACATCTGCCTCATATAAAAGTTCCCTGGCGTGGGTACTGATTCCGTGAAGCCAGGTACCGCCTACATCGCTGCCATTTCCAAGTACTGGAACAATATCGGTAAGGCCGCACATCTGAGCATCAGCTATGGTAGCGTCATTTCCGGCTGGCAGTCCGCGGACCAGAACTGTGATCCGTATATTTGGAAATGTTTTTTTCAGAATCTGGATGGTAAGCTTGTCCAGGACGATTTCGCCGCAGTTGTCGGTAATATACACAAGATTATCCGCCTGCTTCATATCCTGACAGAAATGCTGGTATTCTTTTTCATCCAGAGGCTCCTTGTTTTCACTTCTTATAAGTGAAAGGGCAGTTTCCTTGTTTACATTTGGAAGGGCTGCGAAATCAATATAATTTCCGATGCGTGCATAGATCAGGGCAGTTTTCAGCGGATCTTCGCTGTATTTTATGGAAGTGAGCAGTTCACCTTCCACATCCAGCATCAGTTGATTGAACTCTTTGTTGATTCTGCTGAAATCCTCTTTTGGAACACCCCAGAATGCGCAGTAATACTTCTTCAGTTCTGTGGAAATGCTGGGAACGCAGTCTCCCTCTTTGGGCTGTTCAAAACGATGAAGGACTTGTTCTATATATTGCTTTTTTCTGGCTTCATCGTCAAAATGACGGATTTTTGCTTCTTGCTTTCGAAGCTGACAGGCCATACAGATGGGATTCAGTTTCATAAGGTCAGCCCCCTTTGTTATAAAATTTAAAAAGAAGTTATCAGTTAAAAATATTATAACAGAAATGATCTGACAGAACCAGACTGAAAAGTGCCTTTGTTGCCCGTGATGCTTTTTCAGCTGATTTATTGATCCGTCACTTGCAGTACACAGGCACAATAGCCGGGTTCGGGCTGATAGCAGTGGATGATAAGATTCTTGTCTATCTCGGGACTGTAATCATGGAGAGTGTGCTTTGTACCGTTTAACGCTACATCTGCATAGGATACAAGCCACTTTTTATCACCATTGGGAAACACTTTGTAAAAAGAGCGATTAAGCATTTCTTCCACTGGAACACCTTTCACAGTCGCCATTTCCGCATTGCAGTAGCGAAAAATGAAATCCATGCCGCAGCCGTCCTCATTAAAGACAAGCTCTATCACGCAGAATGCCAGAGGCATATCGTCCAACAGGCTGCATTTTTCCAGCATATTCAGGGGGCGGTGTTTCGTGTTTGCCAGACCTATTTCAGCACTCAAACGGCGATGACTGCTCATACCTCGCTTGCGCCCTTGAAAAGTGCGGCCATCCGACATGGTATAAATGCCATCGTTGCTGATATTTATAATGTGGCTACGGCATACGACAGTGCCCTTGCTGATGCTCAAAAAATTCTTCTCCGGCAAAGTGGATAAAACACTATGTACCGGTACGAATAGTGCAAATTCCGCACCGTCTGTGCGTTGAATGACTGTTTTGCGGTCTTTGCGGTAAATGTATAGGATGTTTTCTGCACAAAGGTCATGCTTTTGAAACCATGCATTTAAGTTGATCATAGAGACACTCCTTTTTCAGTACTGGTACCGTAGATATTAAGTATAACATATCTTGACAGAAAATACAATTTGCTTATTAAAGTTCATTATTTGATGATGTTTATGCATATTTTCGCGCGAAATATCTTTAAAAAGCCGATTTTATGTAAAGTATCACGCACAAAATATTAACTTTTAAACATAAACAATATATGATAATCAGGTCAATCGGCTTGATGCTTTACTTAATGTTCATACTATAAAAAAACTTTTTCTTTCACACAGTCTGGAGGG
>CAKRKL010000076.1 GCA_934358405.1 uncultured Blautia sp. | reverse complement strand
GTATGGGTTTATTTCCATAACCAGAGTATTGACATTACTGACAAATTTGATGATAATAAGATTTGCTTTGTAAAGGTTACAGATGGAAAAGAGACCTTCTATTTAACTGTGAGATATAAGAACGGATACACCTTCTCCCCTGATAAGTATATAGAACCGTAGGCATTGCTTAACCAAATTAAGCAAGGAGGGCAAGGGGCAGAGCGTGATTCACGTAAGGAGTATAGCATGATTTGTGAATTAAAAGAAACAGGCAGAGCCAGTGCCCTCTTTGCAGGCTGGCAGGATAGTGTAGTTTGGTCAGCTGTGCAGGGTGTAATGGGAAAAATATATGTGGATTCTCTGGAAAAACCGGAGAGCGGTGTTGTTATGCTTGGAGATTTTTGCTTCCTGAGCGGAAAAACGGACTCGGAAGTTATTTCCGGAGCGTTGGCAAACAGTGCATCAAGGGAAGTAATTCTGGTTCCTCAAAATGATGACTGGTTACAGATGATCGAGGAGTGCTACGGAGAGAAGGCCGAGAAAACAGTTCGTTATGCAATTAAAAAGGAACCTGGGGTTTTTGATTTAAAGCAGCTTCAGAAGGTAACACAAAGTCTGCCGAGAGAGTACGAAATGAAACTGATCGACCAGGCACTTTTTGAAATTTGCAGAGATACACAGTGGAGCAGAGACCTGACAGCAAACTACGAAAGCTATAGTCAATACAGAGAGTATGGACTTGGTGTTTGTATTTTAACGGGCGGGGAAGTAGTCGCAGGAATATCCTCTTATTCTGGTTATGGCAGAAGAAGTGACGAGAATCTTGGCTGCCATGGTGGAATTGAAATTGAGGTAGTAACCCGTGAAGACCACCGCAGAAAAGGTCTTGCTTATATCGGAGCAGCGCGGCTGCTTCTGGAATGTGACAAGCGAGGGCTTTATCCAAACTGGGATGCAGCCAATAAAATGTCTGTTGGGCTGGCAGAGAAACTGGGCTATCATTTCAGCCATGAGTATGTAGTTTATAAAGTGAAAAAGGAGAAACTATGACGGGATTTGAAAAGCTGGAAAACAGTTTAATAGATGTAATAAAGGAAGAACAGGCCAAGCTTGGATTCAAAGAGGAGAAGATTCATTTATATTATCCTCTGTCTTCCCTGAATCATTTCTTTTCTGCCAGGGACAGCGCAGATGAAATGGCTGCCAGATTATCACATATGCCAGAACCGCTGGTACAGAAGCTGGGGCAGGTGACCGCTACCCACAGAGGTGACCGTTTTTGTTTTTATATTCCGGAACCAGGCAGCGTGTATGTACATGAGAATATGAAAGAGAATGAGTTTATCAAGGTTCTTATCGAGCTGGTTCAGCAGCACGACTGTACGAAGGAAAAGCTGCTTAATCTGTTTGCGTCTTATGGGGAAAAAACAGAGTATCAGGATATGAATAACGGGGAGTTTGATTTTTATATCCGATTTGTGGATAAAGAGGACGATATTTATTATTATTGCTTTAAGGACGAAGGCTTTCACTTTATTTATCACAGATTTCTGCCGGAGGATTATGAGGAGTTCGGATTCTGACAGAGCAGATTTCCTGCGTATTTTCACAATTATATATCCAAATGCATAGAAAAGTTTTCCCCACATAAACATATTATAAAATATGCTTGTGTGAGGGATTTTTTTATGATGAATTATCTTTGGGGCGGAATGCTTTTGCTTGGGGTGATTTACGGAGCATTTGCAGGAACCCTGGATGCGGTAACGGAAGCGATAATTAATTCGGCAAAGGAAGCCGTGAATCTGGTGATTGCAATTGCAGGAATCACAGCCTTTTGGACCGGTATTATGAAAATCGCAGAGCAGGCCGGGCTGGTGGAAAAGCTGGCAAGGAGAATCCAGCCGCTTCTTCGCTTCCTCTTTCCTGAATTAAAGAATCAGGAGAAAGCCAATTATTATATTTCATTGAATTTTCTTTCTAATTTTCTTGGGCTGAGTCACGCAAGCACCAGCTCTGGATTGCTGGCATTTCAGGAATTGGACAGACTAAATGGTTACAGCACGATTGCCAGTAAATCCATGTGTACATTTCTGATTATCAATGTTTCCTCTCTTCAATTATTACCCATCAACATGATCGCTTATCGCGCTCAGTATGGCAGTCCGAATCCCGCTGCAATCGTAGGACCTGCCATTTTTGCCACCGGAATGAGCACGTTGGCAGCAGTGATATTTTGCAGGATTATGAATGGGAAGAAATAAATGAGCTGAATTTATAATCTTGACAAATAAGAAAACTTGTGCGTATATTGTAAAAAAGCTTTTCGAAAAAACAAATTTATACAAAGGGGAAATGGAAGATGGATTTGAAAAACTATTCAACAGGTGTCCAGCATATCGGAATTCCAACAAACGATATTGATAAAACCGTAGAATTTTATCATAAACTGGGCTTTGAAACTGCTTTTGAAACAGTTAACAAAGAAGCAGACGAGAAGGTTGTATTCCTGAAGCTTGGAACTCTGGTTGTGGAAACCTATGAGAATCACGCAGCAGCTCTTCGTGCAGGAGCAATTGATCATGTTGCACTTGATGTTAAGGACATAGAAGAGACTTATCAGTACATTAACGAGGCTGGCTTGAATACCACACAGGACAGTATTCATTTTTTACCATTCTGGGAAAACGGAGTAAAGTTTTTCACTATTGAAGGACCGAATAAAGAGAAGGTTGAATTCAGTCAGTACTTATAAAGGATATTTACAACAGGAAGCCGGTACATTGCCTGAAACAATGTACCGGCTTTTATAAGGTGGATGAAAAATGAAACAGTTAAAAAAATGGTATCTGAATCTTTCAATTCAGAGAAAATATCTGTATTGTACACTTAGCATTACGCTGGTTGTGCTTTTGGCAGCCAGCTTTTTCCAGTTTATGTCTGCATCAGAAATTGTAACAGAGCAGACTGTGAAACAGTCAGCAGGAGTGATCAATGAGCTGTCTGTTAACCTGGATCATTATTTTGATATGGTGGAAAACTCATTTGAATATATCGCAAACAGCAGCATTGTACAGGAAGAACTGGAGTCCGATAAACCATATAAATCCGATGGCTCCGAGCTTTATTCTTATTATTCAAGGGCCGGCCAGATCAGAAGACTGCTTTTGCAGGGCTATACAAGCATATATATGAATGACATTCAGCTGTATGGCTATAATGGTGCAAACCATCTTCTTTCCAATGACAGAGGGATTAATAAAGAAAGCTCCGAAATTTCCTGCGCAATGGCAGAAAATGCCAACGGACGCTGTGTTTACTATAATGCAGCGGACGAAAATCTGATCTATATGGCAAAACAGATAAAAGATGTATTGACTATGGAGCCTCTTGGAGTTTTGCGCGCTTCTATCAAAATCAGCTATTTAAAGAAAATGACACTGACGGCGCAGGAATCCTTGTCAGCTCATATATTTTTGCTGGATCAGGATAACAATATTCTTCTGGAAAGTGCCGGGGAAAATATGGATCTGAAGGATCAGAAATGGGTTACCAGGATGAAAGGGAATTCTGGTAACCTTCGGCTTAATTTGGATGGGAAAGCTTACAACCTTGTTTACCAGACAAGCTCAGAGACAGGACTTACAGTTGCCGGGATGATTCCAACCAGCTTTTTACAGAAAACGGCCCGGGAACTGGAAAAAACCACTGTTCTGTTGATCGGAATCAGTATTCTTCTGTGCATTCTTCTGGCTAATATTATGGCGCGCGGAATTACAAGACCTATTGAAAAAACAAGTAATGCTATGAAAAAATTTGCAAAAGGAGATTTCTCAGTGCGCCTTCCGGAAGGAAGAGCAGATGAAATCGGAGCCATGAATTTGGTTTTTAACCAGACCATTGAGAAGGTTGAGAAGCTGCTGAAGCAGATTGTAGAGATGGAAATGGTAAATAAAGATATTGAATTTCAGGCATTACAGGCACAGATTAATCCCCATTTCCTTTATAACGTGCTGGATACAATTAACTGGATGGCCAGAAAAAAGGGTGAAGAAAATATCTGTCGGATGGTAACTGCAATCAGTAACCTTATGAGGGCAAGCATCAGCAATAAACGAAGCATGGTACGTGTGAAAGAAGAATTGAAGTATATTGAAGACTATCTTTTTATTCAGGAAACAAGATATGGAGATAAATTTACTTCGTATATTGAGGTAGACGAGGAACTGAATGAACTGGAAATTCCTAAGATGGTAATACAGACGCTGGTTGAAAATGCAGTTGTTCACGGAGTCGAAAATGCCACCTGGGATTGTTTCCTCTATATTTCAGGAGAAATCCAGGATGACATGGCAGTATTTAAGGTAAAGGATGACGGTGTGGGAATTTCTGCAGAAAAGCTGGAAGCTCTTTTAAAAATGGAGGAAGAACCGGAGCATAAGGCGGAAAGAACACATACAAATCTGGGTATTTATGCAGTACAAAAACGTCTGGAATATGTATATCACGGAAAAGCAAAAATGACGATCACATCAGAAAAAGAAAAGGGAACTCTGGTTGTGCTGGAAATTCCTCTGAAAAAAGCGAAGGAGATTATGAAAGATGGAACTTCAGGTAATGATATTGGATGATGAGTATATTATTTTGGATGGTTTATGCTCTTTTCCCTGGTCTGATTATGGATATCAGGTGGCTGCTACTGCGAAAAATGGTCTGGAGGGACTGGAAAAGCTGGAACATATAAAGCCAGATCTGATTCTTACAGATGTCCGGATGCCTGGAATGGATGGTCTGGATTTTGCCGAGCGGGCTCACGAGATGTATCCGGATACAGTCATTGTAATCCTGACAGGCTATGACAGCTTTGCCTATGCCCAAAAAGCAATCAGTATTGGTGTGAAGGAATATCTGCTGAAGCCCATTGATTACGATGAACTAAAAAATATGGCAGCCAGGCTTGCTGAAGAAATACGTGCAAAGAAAGAAGAACAGCAGGAGGTTCGGGATTTACAGAAGTATTTTAATCAGTCTGTACCGGAGCTAAGGTCTAAATTTGCAGGAAATCTTCTCTACGGAAGGTTTCAGGGAAAAGGAGTGGTGCAGGAGCAGGCGAAATCCCTTAAGCTGACCATCGAAAAATACATTGTATGCGTTGGAAGAAAGGTAGTTGGGGAAAAACGACTACATGAAGGCGATAAATGGATTGAAGAATTTGCCTGTATCAATATTTTTGAGGAAATTTTCAACAATTACAATATACAGGTATTGAGTGATTATAATACTGCTACAGCTGAGTATAACTTCATACTTTTGTTTGCAAAAGAGGAAGAAAATCAGAAATGTATGGATCGTGCACTTCAGGCCTGTGACAAAATCCAGGAAGAAGTGGAGCGGTATTTGAAAGCATGCATGAATTTTGGAATCAGTGATATTTCGGAAGATGAATATCAGGCGAATGCCCAGTACCGCAAAGCTCAGAAGGCTTGCAGACAGTGCATTTATCTTGGAATGAACATTATTTTGAAATATGAAGACCTGCAATACGAGGAACAGAAGGATTTTGTGATCACACAAGGCGAAAGAATGCACTTCATGATGACACTGTTTCAGGAAAGCTTCGAAAAGGCGGAAGAGGAATTGCGCCAGCTTTTTGCCCAGGCACCGGAGGATGGGGCAGCTGTTAAATTTGCAGCAATGGATTTGCTGTTTGAGTGTATGAAGTTTCCATACACCTGCGCAGTGGACAGTGAAATACATAATAAAAACTGGAATTTTTCTGTACTTCAGGATGGAGTAAAACGAATTTCCCAATGTGAAACGACAGAAGAAGTTCTGAGTTGTATGTTTAATCTGTTTGGAACACTGATCAAGCAGAATACAGAAGGCTCAGATGAGCGGAACCGGAAACTGGTTCAGAGCATATTATCATACATTGAGAAAAATTATGCCGCGGATATTTCAATGGATGATCTTACAGAAAAGTTTCATGTGAGCCGAACCTATATCAGCCGGCTTCTGAAGAAATATGCAGGAAAAAGCTTTCTGGAATATCTGACAGATGTGCGTTTTAAGCATGTGGAGAAGCTGATAGCAGATGATCGCTATAAGCAATATGAAATAGCAGAAATGGTAGGATATAAGGATTTCGGATATTATATTAAGGTGTTTAAAAAGCGATACGGCATTACCCCTAATGAGTTCCGTAAACATATCTAAAAGCAATGGGAGATTTGTGCACAAAAGGAAACTGTGTACAAATCTCCCATTTTTACTTTTATTTCCAATTGTTTATAAAAGCACCAGAAGGTAAAATAAAATCATCAAAAGCGAGGAAACCTAAAATAAAAGGAGGAAAATGAAATGAAAAAAATGAGAAAAATGAGAAAAATGGTATCTCTGGCGTTGACAGCAGCTATGACAGCTGGTCTTATGACAGGAATGGGAGCGTTAACCGCTTCAGCAGACAGCGAGAGAACCAAGATTACTGCACTGTTAAAAGGAACGGAATCAACAGAGCAGTTTCAGACCTTTGACTATCTTCTGAAAAACTTCTGTGATGAGAAAGGCCTGGATTATGAAATTGAACTTGTAAACGATATGCAGGACTATTTCACAAAGCTGCAGATGTACATCAACAGTGATACACTTCCGGATATCTTCGGATGCCCGAATGGAACACTTTCCGCAGCCTGCAAGGATATTGATGCACTGGTTGATGTAGGTGCAGAGCTGGAAAGAAACGGATATGCAGATAAACTGAACGGAGCAATCCGCGATTTCCTTACTGATGCAGATGATGGAAATCTGTACCTGTTTCCACAGGGTCTGTACTGTGAATACTTCATGTACAGAAAAGACATTTTTGAAGATGCAGGAATTACAGATGCACCAACAACCTGGGAAGAGTTTGAAGAGGATTGCCAGAAAATTGCAGATTTAGGTGAGATTCCGGTAATCGTAGGTGGTTCCGATGCATGGCAGCTTATGAGATACCTTTCCTTCTCTCCATGGAGAGTAACAGGTCCTGAATTTATCCAGGGATATCAGGCAGGAACAGATTCCTTTAGTGAAAATGAGTCTGCAAAATATGCAGTAAATCTTCTTTCTGATCTTGGAACAAAAGGATATTTTGAGCCTGGATTTGCAAGTGTAGACTTTACATCCGCATGCAACCTGTTCTTCGGTGGTACAGGAGCAATCTTCTATACCGGCTCCGGACAGATCAGCCTGGCAGAAGAGATGTATGATAACGGAGAACTCGGATTCTTCCCGGTACCGGATACAGAAGGCATGGATAATATGGCTACCAATGTACCGATCCATGCAGGATTTGCAGAAGGCTTTAATAAAGCTACATATGATGATACAATGCAGGAATTCTTTGATTATATGTGCGAGAACTTCTCCGATGCTTGCTACAATCAGGCACATGTATTCTCTCCATTTAACGAGGATTCTCTTCCGGAAGGACTTCCGCAGCTGTACTATGACACTCAGCCAATGTTCGAGGACGCAGAAACAGCATGGACTTCCTGGGATGACAAGCTTGATTCTGATGTAATGACAAAAATTGTTGATGAACAGCAGAAACTGGCACAGGGAATCACCACACCAGACGAATTTATTGAAACCTGTGATTCTTTTATTAAATAAAGAATTTTAAGCGTGCAGGAATGAGACTGGCGGAAATTTTGCCAGTCTCTTTTAAAGAAAGGAGAGAGTCTTATGCAGAAAGCATTTGGAAAGAAATCAGTAATTTTTATGTTTCTTTTTCCTGCATTCCTTATCTATACTGCATTTGTTATTGTGTCCATTATATGGGCAGGTTATTACAGCTTTTTTGACTGGAGCGGTGTAGGCGAGAAAATATTTGTAGGATTCAAGAATTATGTGGAGCTTTTAACACAGGATACCGTGTTCCGCTCTACAGTATGGCATACAATTGTTTATACGATCATCAATGTGGCAATTCAGGTATTTGGAGGCTTACTGTTTGCAGTCCTTCTTTCCCGAATCAAAAGAGGAAGAGTTGCTTTACAGACTTTGTACTATATTCCGGTAGTAATTTCATCAGTTGCAATCTGCCAGATTTTTACAAAGCTGTTCTCTGTAACACCAATTGGAATCGTGAATCAGATTTTATCCTTCATAAACCCTTCATTCAAGTTCATGGAGTGGATATCAAATCCGCAGATTTCACTGTACGTAACAGCGTTTGTAGAGGCTTATAAATATCTGGGACTGTATATGGTTATTTTCTATGCAGCACTGATTGGTGTACCGGATGAACTTGGTGAAGCAGCATTGATTGACGGAGCAGCAGTATGGCAGGAATATCTGTATGTGAAAATTCCATACATCAAACCGGTTATCATTGCCAACTGTCTTCTGGTATTAAATGGATCCTTGAGATCCTTTGAGTTCTCATACCTGCTGACACATGGCGGACCTGGAAATGCATCAGAGCTTATGACAACCTATATGTACAAACAGGCCTTCAGCAGTATGAAATATGGATACGGAAGTGCCGTAGCCATTATGATCGTAATTATTTGTATGGTAGTAGGATTATTATTCCGTAAATTCTCAGGAGAGGGGGAAGACGAATGAAAAAGAAAAAAGTTTCCATTCCCAGCATTATTAAATGGGTCATTGCGTTATTCCTGGTTATTATGCAGGTGTATCCTTTCTTCTATGTATTTACCTCCAGCTTTAAGTCATTAGATGACTTCAGAAAGCTTCCGGCATATGCGCTTCCATCTAAGTGGATATTAACAAACTTTATTAACGTTTTTACAAAGAGCCATATGCTGACTTATTTTAAGAACAGTATTATTGTTTTAATCGGTGTATTAGTTCCATTACTTTTATTTGCACTGATGGCTGGATTTGCACTTAGTAAAATCAAGTTCAGAGGAAGAAAAATAATCCTGAACTATTTCCTGCTTGGATTAATGCTTCCTATGCAGGTTGCCTTAATTCCACTGTTTAGTATTTTTAACAAAATGGGATTGATCAATACATATCCGGCGATCATTTTACCGCAGATTGCATTTTCATTATCCTATTCCATCCAGCTGTTTTACTCCTTCAATAAATTCTTCCCGGAGGAAATGCTGGAAGCCGCTATTATTGACGGATGCTCTCCGATGGGCTGCTTTTTCAAAATGGTAGTTCCGATGTCTTTGAACTCCATCATTACCGTAGCTACCATGCAGGCTGTTTTCTGCTGGAATGAATATATTAATGCTTATACATTTACAAGATCCACAGATATGAAAACAATTACACTGGGTCTGAATGACTTCGTGGGAAGCATGGGACTGACCGACTGGGGTGCAACCTTTGCTGCGATTACAGTTACAGTACTCCCGGTATTTATTTTCTATTTCTTCAGCAGCAAGAAGATGCTTGCAGGTATGACAGCAGGCGCTGTGAAGGGATGAGTAAAAATTAAACAAAAATGGCGATATATGAACGCCTGTAAAGAAAAGGAGAATATATTATGCAGAAATTATACTATCAGTTTCCGGAAACATGGTTTGGTGATTGCA
>CAKRKL010000075.1 GCA_934358405.1 uncultured Blautia sp. | reverse complement strand
TTGCTTCCCGGAAGAGTTCCGTCAAAAGACAGCACCATTTGTAAATGGTTCTTCGGATCAGGAGCAAGAGGAATGGAAATTTTTGATTCCCTATTCTCAAAGGTTCCCTCTACAGCTGCCAGATATGTTTTTCGCAGTTTTCCTTCTTCCCGCTGCTTCTGCAGTCTTGCAGCGCTGATCTGGTTTCTGGCAAAAAGCAGAATTCCTGATGTTTCCTTATCCAGACGCCCAATGGACCGGATACGGGTTCCTTCACCTTTGCTGCGAAAGTATTGGGCAATCAGGTTTGACAAACTATCCTGATAATGAATTCCAGATGGGTGCGTTACCAGACCAGCCGGCTTATTTACTGCAAGAATGTCCTGATCCTCATATAAAATCTCCAATTCATAAAAATCAGAATTGGTTTGCAGCGGTTTTCCCTCTAACAGCTGTGATGAATCTGTTTCCCTGGTTTCCAGGCAAATTCGAATTACATCGCCGCAGACAGCTCTTTCCGTCACCCGGCACTGTATTCCGTTTTTGCGAATTCCACCGGGGCGAAATTTCATCTGACTGATCTGTTTTTTAGTAAGTCCTCCCTGAATGCGAAGAATCTCTCCCACTTTTCCTTCTTTGGCAGCAATCAACTCAAAATATCGTTCCATATTAAGCTCTAACTATGATACCTGTAAATTGTTTCAAATACATTGCTATGCGTACAGTTTTATTATAGCACTAAATCTCCATCCATAAAATAAAAAATTGCAGAAAGCAAGTACAAAATATACCGGTATATTTGACTTTGCCAGGGGCATCCAGTATACTATGACGTTAGAGTCGGCTTCCTGGAGCGTGTTTGAAAAAGGCTCCAGGCTCTGCAATGAAATTTTGTTATTTTAAATAAAAATACGAGGAGAACCTTATGGATTCAGATAGATCGTTAATTCTGCCTCAGGCATTTCTGGACAGAATGAAGGATATGTTAAAAGATGATTATGATGCCTTTCTTCAGGCTTATGACCAGCCACGTACCTATGGACTGCGGGTAAATACTGCAAAAATTTCCTGTGAAGATTTTGAAAGGCTGGTTCCTTTTGAAGTAAAAAAAATCCCCTGGATTCCCAACGGCTATTTTTACAGCGAGGACATTCGCCCTTCCCGCTGTCCTCTTTACCAGGCAGGACTTTATTATCTCCAGGAACCAAGTGCCATGACCCCAGCCTCCAGAATCCAGGTAGAGCCTGGTGAATATGTGTTGGACATGTGTGCCGCTCCGGGAGGAAAAGCTACAGCAGCAGGAGCTGCCCTTAAGGGCGCAGGGCTTCTGGTTGCCAATGATATCAGTACTACCAGGGCAAGAGCCCTTCTTCGCAACCTTGAGCTTTTCGGAATTCCTAATCTTTTTGTTGCAAATGAGAAGCCAGAGAAAATGGTAAAAAATTTTCCGGAATTTTTCCATAAAATCATTCTGGATGCTCCCTGTTCCGGAGAAGGAATGTTCCGCAAGGAGGAAGCACTAGCAAAGGACTGGACACCTGAAAAGTCCCGGGAGCTTTCCCTGATCCAGAAACAGCTTTGCCTAAATGCTGCAGATATGCTGCAGCCCGGCGGGCAAATGTTATATTCCACCTGCACCTTTGCTCCGGCTGAGGATGAAGAAGTAATTTCCTGGCTCCTTGAGCAGCGTCCGGAGCTTTCTCTTGTTTCCATGGAAAATTATGAAGGCTTTTCCAGTGGAAATCCAGACTGGGGAAACGGCAATCCAAAGCTTGAAAAATGTGTGCGTATTTTCCCTCATAAGATGGCAGGAGAGGGACATTTCCTTGCTCTTTTGAAAAAAGAGGGAAAATCCGGTCCTACAGCCAATATTTTCAAGGGAACCAAATTAACAGCTGATACTAAGAAGTATATAGAAGCCTTCTTCAGTGAAATTGGTCTGAATTCTCTTGGTGGCCAGCCTTTTGACTGGAATCGTGTGGAGGTTCGTGCAGACAAGGTTTATTATCTGCCTTCTGTAGTCTGCAATTTCCGCGGCATTACCTTCCTGCGTAACGGACTCTATCTGGGTGATCTGAAGAAAAACCGCTTCGAACCCTCCCAGCCCCTTGCAATGGCCTTTCGGAAGGATGAAGCAGAAGCCATAATTTCCCTCCCCGTAAATGACCCACGCTTAGAACGATATCTCAAGGGCGAAACCCTTATCATCGAGCCGGAAGAGGCCACCCACACCAAAGGATGGCATCTGCTCTGCGTGGAGGGCTACCCCCTTGGCTTCGGAAAGCTGGTCAATGGAACACTAAAAAATAAATATCCAGCTGGATGGCGTGTATAACATAGTCTCTTTCCAGAGCGACAATCAAGCATCCGCCATATTGACACAATGCTGTTTTCTCATGTGCAAGTCAATATGGCGGTTACTTAGAGCGTGTTTGAAAAAGGCTTTAAGATTCGTTCTATAAAAAGTTAATCCTTTTTTTATAACAATATTGCCTTCTTTAAGGTAAACGAATAAATATACCTTTCCTTCACTTTTCTCCCTGTCATTCTTTCCAATGCCTGGGCATAATCCTCCAGCTGCGTATGATAGCGCTCTATCAGCTTCTTTTCTTCCCCCCGCCGAACATAGTCCGTTTTATAATCTACCAACACAATTTCTTCATCTTCCAGGAAATATGCGTCAATAATTCCCTGTACCAGAACACGCTCCTTTGCATCCCAGTTTTCGTCTATTTCAGCCGCACTTTTTGAGATCACAAATGGCTGCTCCCGAAACAGCTGATCATGAAAAGCTGCCGTCTTCATTCGCTGTCCCAGCTTACCCTCTGTAAAAAGACGAATATCTGAAATCTGAATACATTTCGCCTCCGCTTCTGAAAGCTTTTGATTCTGAACAAGCGCATTTATCTGTTCCCGCAATTCCTCTGGCGTATCTGTTTTACAATAATCAAGGCACTCCATCACACGGTGATAGGCAGTACCACGAGCTGCACCTGTAAACTCTTCCTCTGCTTCTTTTTTCTCTTCTATAAATCTTGGAATCAGAGGAACAATATCCGGCTCAAAATAAACAGCCTCTTCAAGCTCAGTCTCCTCATGGTAGCTCTTCTTTTTCAAATCCGACACCGTAACCTTCACAGGAATATCCTTGCGATATTCATAAGGATATACAAATCCAAAACGCTTATCCAATTCCTCCCGGATACCAGGATCAAATACTTTTTCACAATCCCACTCATCCAGAAGCTCCTTTTCCATCTGGCCCGCTGCCTGTTCTACAACCTCTGTCTCTGCAAGCATCTGTGCATTGATCCGTTTTATCTGAAACTGAGCCGGATCCCCATAAAGAGGATTTTGGTGAGACACGATCAGTCCAAACCTTTCATAAAGCTCATCCATACATCTGTGCCTTGCAAGTGCAGGTAAAACATAATCCCAGTACGTTTTTGCTTTCAGTCTTGTTTCTGACGGAAGCAATTCTGTCTGCTTGTCCCGAAAGCGAGATAAAAAAATCATCTCCTTTTCCAGATTGGAAATGGCACCTGTGAGAATCATTTTCTCCTTTGCACGGGTCAATGCAACGTAGAGCACACGAATTTCTTCTCCGAGACTTTCCTCAAGAAGCTGCCTTCTGATTATCTGCTTATTTAAAGTGGAAACCACCATTCTTCTGTCCGGTAAAATAGCGTCTGCTCCAATACCATAGTCCGGGTGAAGCAAAAGTCTTGCATTCAAGTCCTGAAAATTGAACTGTTTCCCCATTCCTGCCAGGATTACAATTGGAAATTCCAGACCTTTGCTCTTATGAATCGTCATAATTTCCACAGAACCCTCTCCTGCACCTGAAAGATTCACCTCGCCGTAGTCCACCTCATATTTCTGTAGGTGTTCAATATAACGTACAAAATTAAACAAACCACGATAGCTTGTTTTCTCATAGTCCATAGCTTTTTCCACAAGCATGGCAAGATTCGCGCTTCGCTGTACACCATTTGGCAGGGCTTTGGCATAATTGCCGTACCCCGTTCTTCTGAGAATTTCAAGAATCAGTTCATGAACCGGAGTATATACTGCAAGATCCCGCATTTCGTTTAAAAGGGAAATAAAGCTTCTCAGCTTCGCCTGTAAAGTAATTCGCTCTGTTTGGGAAATCAAATTGTACCGCTCTTCTTTTTCCCTTTTAACTTCTGTATCTCCTTCATCCAGAAAGTGAAGTACGCTTTCATACAGCATTCCCTCTGAGGCTTCCTCGCGGATAACTGCAAGCTCCTGTGCAGTACAGCCAACCAGAGGCGAGCGAAGTACGCCTGCAAGAGGAATATCCTGAAGAGGATTATCGCACACCTGAAGATAGTTCAAGACAGTAACAACCTCAAGAGCTGAAAAATATCCGGTTTTGGAAGCAGAGTACACGGGAATTCCATGAGCACTTAGTACATCTGTAAAGCTCTCACTCCATCCAGATGCAGTTCGTAATAAAATTACAATGTCTCCGTAGCGCACAGGCCGGTATTCTCCCGTCTCTTTATCCAGGATCTGCTCTTTTCCAACCATTTCTTTAATTTTGTGGGAAATGGCAAGTGCTTCCAGTTCTCTTGCATCCTGCCCCTCCATCAGGTCTTCTAATTCTTCAGAGTCCTTCTCCACAAGCAGAATTTCTGTGGAAAGAAAGTCCTCTTTTGCTCCTTCCGGGAAAACAGCCCCCGGATAAAGGGCAGCAGCCTCGTCGTATGGGATACCGCCTAAGTCTTCCCCCATGATCTGACGGAAAATAAAGTTAGCGCATGCAAGTACCTGTGATCTGCTTCGAAAGTTTTTGTGCAGGTCAATTCTTTGTTCAGTACTATCCGTTAAACTGTACTTTTTATATTTTTCCATAAAAAGCTCCGGTCTTGCAAGGCGAAACCGATAAATACTCTGCTTCACATCACCTACCATAAAAATATTTTTACTTTTCTTTGCCCATCCGGACACGCAGGTTGTAATCATTTCCTGGACAAGATTGCTGTCCTGGTATTCGTCTACCATGACCTCATCGTACTTCATGGATAATTCAAGGGCCGCCTGACTCATCCTGTATATCGGATTTTCCTGCTCCTCTTCCACTCTCTCCATAAGAATTTCCAGGGCAAAATGTTCCATATCCGTAAAATCCAAAATATTCTTTTCCCGCTTCTTCTCCCCGTAAAGGCGGATAAATTCCCTGGTCAGCTCCACCAGCATCTCTACAGGCTTGCGGCAGCATTCCAGAAGGATCGGAAGCTCCTCTTCTCTCACCGTAAAATATCTGTCTCCCAGCTCCTTCAGAATTTCCTTTTCATTTTCCCGGAGAGCCTTTACCTGTTCCTTCAGGAAATCATCCACCGGTTCCTTTGGCTTCTTAGTTGATAATCTTGCAAAGGATGGCTTAACCATAATAGCTCTTATTCCGTCAAAATCCCTTGCAGCCGCCTTTTCCTGTGCATCCCGGATAAAAAGCAGGTCACTTGAAATCGCGTCATCATATAAATAAGGTCCGCCAGGTGAAAAACAAAGCTTTCTCGCCTCCTCAGCCAGAGCCTTTGCCTGTTCCAGATCAGAGCAAACATTTTTCCATAACAATTTCATCCATTCAGATTCTTTTATTTCTTTTATATCCGTATATTTATAACTGTTCACACATTCTTCAAGCCATTGCTTGGGATAAGGATTACTCATGGCCGCATGATATAAAGAGTAGATCAGGTCACGGATTCCCTCGTCCGACTTTCCTGTGGCATAGCACTCAATAAAATATTTATATTTCTCCTGATCCTTAGCATAATAAGCCTCCAGAAGCTCCTTCATTACATCCTCCTGAAGGAGCTTCAGTTCGCCCTCCTCCCCTGTGCGATATCCGGGATCAAGACCGATCAGATGAAAATAATTGCGGATCACATAAGCGCAGAAGCCATCTATAGTTGTAATCTGTGCTGTATGGATCAATGTTGTCTGTCTTTGTAAATGCTCATTTTCCGGATTTTCGCTAAGAGCATCCTCCAGTGCATTTGCAATTCGCTCCCGCATTTCCCCGGCGGCTGCTCTTGTAAAGGTCATGATCAGCAATCTGTCAATATCTACCGGATGCTCCGGATCCATTACCTTACCAAGGATTCGCTGAACCAGCACAGCTGTTTTTCCGGAGCCTGCTGCTGCACTGACCAGAATGTTTCGATTTCTTAAGCGAATAACCTGTTCCTGTTCTTTTGTCCATTTAACTGCCATGCTACTTCACCTCCCTTTCAAAAGCATTCCACAGCTCTTCATCAGCAAAATTCTTCAGCCTTCTGAATTCATATCCCGGAATTTCTGTATCAAAGCCGCACACTGTACTGTAAGGGCAATAGGTGCAGGCATTTTTCTTTCCAAGCATATATGGGGAAACCTGTGCCGCTCCATCCAGAATCGACTGCCTGATGTAAGAAATTTTATTTTTTACGTAGCGGTTCAGAAGATCAAACTGCTCTCTTGTAGCAACTGATGAGTTTTTGCGGAAGCTTCCATCTTTATTGAATGCCACCGGGAGAGACACCAGAGAACTGTCCATTTTTTCCACCAGGTCTTTGTCTGCCTGTACAAGACCGTTCATTTTTAATTCCTTAAGAACCTTCTGCTGAACCTGTTCCATATCTGCATCAATTTTTTCCTGTATCATTGGGTCCTTAATATTGTAATAAAAGACTCCTGCCGGAATAACTTCCTGATTCCTAAAGCGGTTCTGCTTCACCTGAAGAGCTCCATCCAGATAAATCATCAGCTGCAGCTGAAGTCCGTGGTACAAGGACACAAGGTCAAAGGAGGTATTGCCAGTCTTATAGTCAATTACCCGCACATATAGCTTTCCATCCTCTGTATGGAGAGTATCTACACGGTCAATACGGCCACCCTGAAAAGCAACCTCAACTCCCTCTGGTTCAAATTCTCCGCATTTGAGCTGCTCCTGAACAGCCCATACAGTTCTTTTTATCATTCGCTTAGTACGCTGGATCATGTATTCATTGCGGGCACTGCTTTTTAAAATGGTATTTCCATAATCTGCACTAACCTCATCTACCAGGCGATTCACAATTTCATCTCGTTCATCCTCTGTCAGAGCAGCCCATTTCAGTCCATTCTTTTTAACCTCCCTTGCAAACCGCTCCAGCACCTTATGCATAATGTTTCCCATATCCATAGGGCGAAACTCATATTCTACACGTTCACTCAGGTTTAAGCCATATTGAAGAAAATGAGCAAAGGCACAGGCAGAAAAACGCTCCAGCCTTGTTGCGCTGTATGGAGAAATTTCACCGTACAGTGCCTTTGCCACACTTTTACTGATAATATCTGAAGGTTTCCTGGTCATGGAAGCCTCCACCAGCCTTCTTGCCAGCTCCTTATATTCCGGACTTCTCAGGTACCAGCTATACAGCTCACTGTAAATAGGCTCACCCTTTGCAAGAGCACCTTCCGTCAGTCCTTTAAGAAAGCATTCCAGACTGGTTCCAGGCAATTCCATGCTGCTGGCAGTAAACTCTTCGTCCTTTGCATTTTTTATCTCCAGCTTCGGATAAAGCTTCTGAATGCTGTGGATCAGATAAGCCGGGCTTATAGGCTCACCCTTTCCATTGGAATAGCAATAAGAAAGAATCAGGTATCTGCTTGGCTTAGTCAGATTCAGATAAAGGTAAAAGCGCTGGGTATTCATCAGCTCCTTTGGACCGGGCGCAAGCTCCATTCCTTCCCCTGCGAAAAATTCACGGTCCATCTGAGTAAGGATTCCTCCGGAGTCTGTATTTTTGGGAATACTTCCTTCATTAACGCCAACAAAAAAAAGAGCCTTGATTTCCTTAAGACGTGTACGCTCCATATCTCCTACCAGTACCTGATCGGCACTTGGCGGAATCAATGCCACCTTTGACTTGGCAAATCCGGTTTCCAGAAGCTGGGTAAATTCAGTTCTTGTAATCTCCTCTTCTCCCAGGATTTCCACCATTCTATCAAGGAGTTCCATAACAATTCCATATATTTGGGCATATTCCTTTTCCAGAGCTTTTTCTCCTCTCGCTTTAAAAGAAAGCTCCTGTTCTTTTAACTTTCTCTGAATCTGACAGTTGGTGATAAACTGATATAAGCTATAACAATATTCACTTACTTTCTTTTTACCGCCACGAAAGCCCTGTGCCAGAGCTTCCACTTCCTCAACAAAGCGCTCCCTGTACTCATTTAACTCCTGAATATCTCCGTCTTTCATAATCCGATAGGTTCTCACCCACTTTTCGGACCATTTGCGCCAGCCTCTGATACCAAGTGCCAGCACATAATTTTCCAGCTTGTCAGTCTCATCTCTTGTAAGCCCTGACATACCGCAGCGAAGATAACGAAAAACGCTCTCATAAGTAAAGCCCTTTGTCACCATCTCAAGTGCCGCACGTATATACTCCACAAAAGGATTCATCAAAATAGTATGCTTCTCATCCAGAAAACAGGGAATCTGCGCTTCCTCAAATACCTGCGCGGCAATACTCTTATAGCTTTCCAGATTTCCTGTGATCACCGCAATTTCTCCATATTTCAGCTGCTTCCCCCTAACCATTCTGCGAATGCGCCTTGCAGTTTCTTCCAGCTCCTTTACAGGCGATTCTGCTGCAAAAATCTGAATCTCATCCTGTGTCTGGCTATAGGCATCCTTTCGGTAGCGAAACAGATGCTGCTCCAAAAATTCAAGAGCAGGGGCGTCTGAAAAACGCCCACTTTTTTCCTCTTTTAAGTATACCGGCGAATCCAGAGAATTGGTCAGTCTTGAAAGAGTGTGGATCATTTTTTTACTCATGTAAAACAGCTGATGAGGTTTTCCCTTCTGAAGAGGATTCTCTTTGGCATCCATAGAAACAGTCACAAGCACTTTTTCGCAGACTGCCAGCAGCTCTTGTATCACGTTCATCTGCACAGGAGTAAAGCCTGTAAAGCCATCCAGTAAAAGGACACTGTTTTTCAGCTTCTTCGAAAATGGAACAGCCTTTTTCAGAGCATCCATCACACCTTCTCCAGTTATATAGTGTCCCTCCAGGTAATCTGTAAATGCCTGATAAAGTACATTTACATCCTTCATTTTCATCTGAAGCAACGAATCCTTCCCTGTTTGCTCCAGCATGTGAGAAAGCTCTTCTTCCCCAATATCGTACTGCATAAATTCAGAAATCAAAGATTTCACTTCATCCAGATAGCCCGGTTTATTCATCTGACTTCCCAGATAGGGAAGTTCTTTTTTATGCTGCTGTACCAGCTTCTGCAGTACCATACTCTTGCCGGTATCATCCAGAAGCACTTCTCTTGCACCTCCCACTTCCTCGAATACACGATAGGCAAGACGATCAAAGCTAAGCACATCAATATTCAAAATTCCCTTTCCCGGGTGCATTTCTACCACATTTTTCTGAGTTTGCATGGTAAACTGCTCCGGTACAACGATATAATACAGCTTTCCCGGATTTTCCAAAGATTCCCCTATGATCCGCTCACAGGCATAGTATGTTTTTCCGATTCCGGAGCTTCCGATAATAAACTGTAATGACATCTGTGAATCCCTCCTGTTTTTTCGGATCTAAA
>CAKRKL010000074.1 GCA_934358405.1 uncultured Blautia sp. | reverse complement strand
TCAAGATCCAGGTCTTCAATTGGGCATTCTACCTTGATAATATCCTTCTTGCCCATCTTATTGCTGCGTGCGTTCTTGATGATAGCAACGGTACAGTCAAGCTTGTCAAGCTTCAGATCATGATAAATGGTCATAGCCTTTCCTGCTTTAATATGGTCTAATACATAGCCTTCACGAAGTGCTCCAACATTTAACATGGCAGTTCCACCTCCAATAATGTAAGAATCAGGGCCATACGTACATATACACCGTACTGAGCCTGTTTGAAATATGCAGCTCGCGGATCATTGTCCACCTCAACGGCAATCTCATTGACACGCGGAAGCGGGTGAAGGATATACATGTCATCTTTTGCAAGAGAAAGCTTCTGCTTGTCCAGTATGTAGAAGTCCTTCATGCGAACGTAATCTTCCTCATTGAAGAAACGCTCCTTCTGAACACGAGTCATGTAAAGGATGTCAAGATCAGGCATAGCATCCTCAAGACGCTCCTCTTCAACGAATTCAATGTTGTTCTTCTTCAGTACATCCTCACGGATATAGCTTGGAATACGAAGCTCTTCCGGTGAGATCAGTACGAATTTTACATTTGGATAACGTACCAGTGCTTCAATCAGAGAATGAACGGTACGGCCGAATTTCAGATCTCCGCACAGACCGATGGTAAGGTTGTCAAGACGACCTTTTAAAGAACGAATGGTAAGTAAGTCTGTAAGAGTCTGAGTGGGATGCTGATGACCGCCGTCTCCGGCATTGATAACTGGAATATTGGAAACCATGGAAGCTACTAACGGAGCACCCTCTTTAGGATGACGCATAGCACAGATATCTGCATAACAGGAAACAACACGGATGGTATCAGCAACCGTTTCGCCCTTAGCTGCGGAACTGGAATCTGCAGATGAGAAACCAAGAACCTTGCCGCCAAGGTTCATCATAGCAGCTTCAAAGCTGAGACGGGTACGGGTACTTGGCTCGTAGAAAAGAGTAGCAAGTCTCTTGTCGTCGCAGGTATGGGCGTATTTTTTGGGGTTTTTCTCAATATCACTGGCCAGATCCAGAAGCTTCCCAAGCTCAGGAACGCTTAAGTCCAGTGGACTCATTAAGTGTCTCATGATCTACCTCCATTAGGAATATTTTTATAGTTCAAAATCTCTTCGACCTATCATATACTACTTGGGATGATTTTTCAAGAAGATTTTGTAAGTATTTTTTCGAAAAATAATCCGGTTAAAAACCAGACCGGAAGATAGTCCAGGCGAATGATTCCGCGATATTGACAAGATGCGCCGGAATAGTCCCAGGGACACATATGAAAAGCTTGCAAAACAGAGCCACTGAGAAATTCTCCCAAATAAAATCCGGCGGCATACAGGCATCCGCGAAGAAAAGCAGGAAGATTTTTGATCCTTTGGTAGACCGGGATGATCAGTGCTGCACAGCCATAAATGGGGAACATAAGAAGGGATGTGGTGCCCTTCATGGCAGTGTCTCCCCTAAGCAGGGAATGAAGCCCTGTCCAAAGTATTTCCAGACACCATCCGGTGAATCCGCAGAAGATAAATGGATGTTTGTTCATTGGTAAGCCTCCCTCATAAAAAGTTAAAATTAACATTCCCATTCTTGCCAATTTTATACGGTAAGGGTATAATGAAGGAAATATGCGAGGCGTAGCATCGCATATTTCCGATACGCAAACGTAGCGAATGCGGAGTTCGCGGTTCCCGAAAGACGAGGCGTGGCATCGCATATTTCCGATACGCAGGATGGAGGAGTTTTATTATGAATTACCAGGAGTGCCGTGCATATATTGACGATTCGGCGAAATATGGTTCTGTGCTGGGCCTTGACAATATGAAGGAAATGCTGGACAGACTTGACAATCCACAGGATGAGGTTCCTTTTGTGCATGTAGCAGGAACCAATGGGAAGGGATCTGTGATCGCATATTTATATACGACCCTTACCAGGGCCGGCTATCGTGTGGGCAGATATATATCTCCTACCTTGTATTCCTACAGAGAACGCCTGGAGGTGGCAGGAGAGCAGATTTCCAGAGAGGCATTTGCCAGGCATGTTACCAGGATTTCCCAGGCAATTGATGAGATGACAGAGGCAGGGCTGAATCATCCGACCCCGTTTGAAATCGAAACTGCGGCAGCATTTTTATATTTTAAAGAAGAAAACTGTGACCTTGTCCTTCTGGAGACAGGTATGGGAGGCAATCTGGACGCCACCAATATTATAAAAAACACAAAGCTTGCTGTACTGGTTTCCATCAGTATGGATCACATGTCATTTCTTGGAAATACCCTTGAAGAGATTACACAGAAGAAGGCCGGCATTATTAAGGCAGGCTGCGAAGCTGTAACAACCAGGCAGAAACCGGAGGCTATGCAGGTGATTGCAGAAACCTGCAAAAAGCTTGGCGTTTCCTGTACGGTATCAGATCCGGATCAGGCGGTTCTGGAAAAAGAAAGCATATTTGGACAGAGCTTTTCTTATAAAGGGGAGAAATTCAACATTTCCCTTGCAGGAGTTTATCAGAAGGAGAATGCAGTGCTGGCTCTTGAAGCCCTTGAAATCCTGGATGAGCTTGGATGGCACACTACTATGGAACAGCGCAAGGATGGGCTTTTCCATACAAGCTGGAAGGGAAGATTTACCGTGATCTGCCAGAAGCCCTTGTTTATTGTGGATGGTGCTCACAATGCCGGGGCAGCAGATAAGATGGAAGAATCCATTCGTCATTATTTTAAAGGAAAAAGACTGATTTATATTATGGGTGTTTTTGCAGATAAGGAATATAGGACTGTCCTTGAGAAAACAGCTCATTTTGCAGAGAAAATTTATACCCTGGAAACACCGAACAATCCCCGTGCACTTCCGGCAAAGAAACTGGCAGAGGCAGCAAGAGAATTTAATCCGAATACAGAGAGTACAAAGAGCATTCAGGATGCAGTTGAGAAGGCATTTGCCTGTGCGGGAGAGAATGAAAACAGTGTGATTCTTGCATTTGGCTCTTTATCCTTTATCGGAGAGCTGACAAAAATAGTGGAAGAAAGAATGTGAACAGGGGTTTACAAAATATATCATAACAGAAACTGAGAGGATACAATATGACAGATTTGCAGGAATGCAGACGGAAAATAGACGAGATTGACAACCAGATGGTGGAGCTTTTTGAGAAGCGGATGAAGGTTTGTGAGGAAGTAGCCGAGTACAAAATCCATACTGGAAAGCAGGTTCTGGATCCGGAAAGAGAGCATGCCAAGCTGGAAGAGATTCGCAGTAAAGCGCATGGAACCTTTAATCAGCTTGGGGCGCAGGAGCTTTTTCAGCAGATCATGGCAATCAGCAGAAAGCGACAGTATCAGCTGCTTACAGAATTCGGACCAAAAGAAGAGGAAGCTTTCCAGATGGTAGAGGAGCTTCCGCGTGACAATGTGACTGTAGTTTTCCAGGGCGTGGAAGGAGCTTACAGCTATGGGGCAATGCGCGCCTATTTCCAGGATGATATTAAAAGCTATCATGTGAAGCTGTTCCGGGATGCAATGGAAGAGGTGGCAGCAGGAAAAGCGGATTACGCAGTTCTTCCTATTGAGAACTCTACTGCCGGGATTGTGGCAGACATTTATGATCTTTTAACAGAATATAATCTGTTTATTGTTGGAGAGCAGGTGCTGAAGGTGGAGCACGTTCTGCTTGGATTGCCGGAAGCAGAGCTTTCCGATATTTCATGTGTTTACTCTCATCCCCAGGGCCTTGCGCAGTGTAAGGAATACCTGGAGGAGCACAGAAGCTGGAAGCTAAATGCAGTGAGCAATACTGCTGCTGCGGCAAAGAAGGTCAGCGAAGAAAAGGACAGAACACATGCAGCAATTGCAAGCAGGGATGCCGGAGAGTTTTACAGGCTGAAGGTGCTGGCGGAGAATATCTGTAAAAATGACAGTAACGCAACAAGATTTATTATTCTGGCAAAAAAGCCTGTATACGAGAATAACAGCTCCAAAATCAGCGTCTGCTTTGAGGCACGCCACGAAAGCGGAACCCTGTATAACGTACTTTCCCATATGATTTACAATGGTCTGAACATGACCAAGATCGAGTCCCGTCCTATTCCGGGGAAAACCTGGGAATATCGTTTCTTCGTGGACTTTGAGGGAAACCTTCGGGACAGTGCGGTGAAGAACGCACTTCGGGGAATGGAAGCAGAGACAAGCTATTTGAAGATTCTTGGAAATTATTAGGAAAAATTAAACAAAAAATTAAAAGGAATTTTATCTGTTTTTAATATAAGAAAAGTAAAATCGTAAAATGGCTGCAGAGAAAGGCTCTGTTTGAAACCGCAGGTGGAGCTGCAGCTGCGCCGTGGAATTGAGAGGAAATAAAAATGGCAAGAACACAGGAATGTATCCTTTATCGTGATTTTGAAAACGGCAGGATACTGGACACAATGACATCACTGATGAACAGCTATGAGGCAAAGGAAGAAGACTTTGAAAACCGAAGAGAAGAATTTTTCCATATAGTGGGAAGCCTGGTGGAGATGGCTGGAATGTATGGATTTTCCGGAAATCTGTGGCACAATTATCTGACACAGCTTTTGGTAAATCATGAAAACGCATTCAGCACAGCCTCTGAAATCAGAGGAAAAGTAAAGGGCAGCATCAATCATCTGGCAATGCATGACTTCGAGATTTTCAAGGAGCTTTACGACTACGATCTTGCTGTTTTTGATAAGGCTTTTGGAACAGACTGTACAGAGCTTCTCTGCAATTATGTGAATACGGGCTGCAACAGTAAGGTATATAACCAGAGAATCTGCGACCGTATCTGCGACATGAGCAAACGTCTGGCAGAGGCTTCCACTGTGGATGAATTTATGGCGGATATGGTACAGTTTTACAAGGATTTCGGTGTTGGAAAGCTGGGGCTTAACAAAGCATTCCGTATTGAGCATGGAAAAGACGGGAAGCCGGTAATCGCACCAATCACCAGGATTGCCCATGTAAACCTGGAGGATCTGGTTGGGTACGAAATCCCAAAACAGAAACTGATTGAGAATACAGAAGCCTTTGTAAGAGGGAAAAAAGCTAACAACTGTCTGCTCTTTGGTGATGCAGGAACCGGTAAATCCTCCAGTATCAAGGGAATCCTGAATCGTTACTATGACGAAGGACTTCGTATTATCGAGGTGTACAAGCACCAGTTCCAGGATCTTAATGATGTGATTGCCCAGATTAAAAACCGTAATTACAAATTTATTCTTTACATGGACGATCTTTCCTTTGAGGAATTTGAAATCGAATATAAATATCTGAAGGCTGTGATCGAAGGTGGTCTGGAGAAAAAGCCAGACAACATTCTGATCTATGCAACCAGCAACAGACGTCATCTTGTGCGGGAAAAATCCGGTGACAAGCTTGAGGTGGCAGATGATGATGATCTGCATTCCTCTGATACCGTACAGGAGAAGCTTTCCCTGGTTTACCGTTTCGGCGTACGCATCTATTTTGGTGCGCCAAACAAAAAGGAATTCCAGAACATAGTTACCACTCTGGCAGAGCGCTATGGAGTCACGATGCCAACAGAAGAGCTTCTTATGAAGGCAAACGCCTGGGAGCTTTCCCACGGAGGCCTGACAGGAAGAACGGCACAGCAGTTTATAGACCATATACTTGGCACCAGCTAAGAGCAGTAACCTAAAGAACCTTTGGCAGGAGGAAATAAGGTATGGCAGTAACCACATTTGCGGCAATTGATATCAGTTCATACGAGATTTGTATGAAGATTTTTGAGTTTTCCAGAAAGGGCGGATTTCGGACGGTGGATGATATCCGATATCGCTTGAATCTTGGCGTGGGTGTTTATTCCGGTGGAAATATGGAAGTGGATAAGGTTGATACGATCTGTGAAGTACTCAATGATTTTAAAAGGATCATGGAGGAGTACGGAGTAAAGGAATATCGTGCCTGCACAACCAGTGTTTTTCGTGAGATGAAAAATCCGATTATCATCATCGAGCAGATTTACAGAAGAACCGGAATCCATGTGGAGGTTCTAAGCAATGCAGAGCAGCATTTTCTTGGGTATAAATCTATTGCGGCAATTGAAAACGGTTTTAAGAAAATGATCCAGAAGGGAACTGCTATTCTGGATGTTGGAGGCGGAAACCTGCAGATTTCCCTGTTTGATAAAGATGCTCTTGTGACCACCCAGAGCCTGAAGATGGGAAGCGTACGTATTCGTCAGAGACTGAAAGAGCTGGAGAAAACCAACACCAACTATGCACAGCTGGTGGAAGAGTTTATCCGCAACGATCTTATGGGCTTTAAACGTCTTTACATGAAGGACCGGGACATTAAAAATATGATCCTCATGGGAGACTTTCTTACCGAAACTCTTTTTAAGGAAGAACGGCAGGATAATATTATCACAAAGGCTGAATTTTTGAACCGTTATGAAAAGACTGTCTGCAAAACAGAGGAAGCTCTGGCGGAGGAGATGGATATTGATCTGGAATATGCAGCGCTGATCGTGCCGACTATGGTAATCTGTAAAGACTTTATTGATCTGTTTAATGCGGAAGCTCTGTGGATGCCGGGAGTGTCTCTTTTGGATGGAATTGCCTATGATTTTGGAGAAAAGAAAAATTTCATCAAGAGCGTACATAATTTTGAAAATGACATTTTGGTGGCTTCCCGCAACATTGCGAAACGTTTTTCCACCGGAAAGGATCACATCAAGGGAACCACAGACCTGGCACTTGCTATTTTTGACAGTATGAAGAAAGTGCACGGAATGGGCGACAGAGAACGTCTGCTTTTGCAGATCGCAGTGCAGCTTCATGACTGCGGAAAGTACATCAGTATGGGAGATGTGGCAGAATGCTCTTATCAGATCATTATGGCTACGGAAATTATCGGACTTTCCACAGAAGAACGCCAGATCATCGCCAATGCAGTGCGCTATAATACAACAGAATTTGTTTACTACAGAGAAATCGCAGGAGAAAGCGGAATGGACCGTTCCATTTACCTGTTGATTGCCAAGCTGACTGCGATCCTTCGTATTGCAAATGCCATGGACCGCAGCCATTATCAGAAAGTAAAGAATATGAAGGCTGTGCTTAAGGACAGAACCCTTATCCTGACTGTGGATTCCGAGCAGGATATTTCTCTTGAACTTGGGCTTTTAAAAGATAAGGTTGAATTTTTTGAAGAGGTATTTGGTATCCGTCTGTTATTCAGACGTAAGAGAAAGATGTGAGGAGGGGCACCATGGATCTGAAAAATTTTGAAAAACCGGAGTATTTTGTAAACAGGGAGTTAAGCTGGCTGAAGTTTGACGACCGCGTTCTTTCAGAAGCAAGAGATAAGAGCCTGCCTTTATTTGAAAGACTGAAATTTACCAGCATTGTATCATCTAACCTGGACGAATTTTATATGGTACGTGTAGCATCCCTGAAGGATCAGGTGCATGCCGGCTACGCAAAAACAGACATTGCAGGTATGAGCCCAAAGGAGCAGTTAAAAGAAATCAGCGTACAGACGCATGAGCTTGTGCGCTCCCAGTACAGCACCTTGAACCGTTCTCTTTTGCCGGCTCTTGAGAAGGCTGGCTTTCATCTTGCAATGGAGCATGAAAAGCTGAATACAGAACAGCAGGAGTATGTGGATCGCTATTTTGAGGATAATGTATATCCGGTGCTGACCCCCATGGCTATGGATTCCTCCAGACCATTTCCGCTGATTCGAAATAAGACATTGAATATCGGGGCCCTGATTTCCAAAAAGGATAAGAAAAAAGGAAAAGAGGTTCTGGTGTTTGCTACTGTCCAGGTGCCTTCTGTGCTTCCCCGTGTGATTGTGATTCCGTCTGTAAAGAAAGAAGACACTACGGTGATTCTTCTGGAGGAAATCATTGAGAGGAATATTGATAAGCTTTTCCTGGGATATGATGTGGTATGTGCACATCCTTACCGTATTATGAGAAATGCGGACCTGTCAATTGACGAAGATGGTGCGGAGGACCTTCTGGTAGAAATTCAGAAGCAGCTGAAGAAACGCCAGTGGGGTGAAGTTATCCGCCTGGAAGTGGAAGACAAAATGGATTCCCGTCTTCTTGGTATTCTGAAAAAAGAATTTGACATTAAAGAAGAGGATATTTTCTACATTAACGGGCCGCTGGATCTGACTATGCTGATGAAGGTGTATGGTCAGGAAGGCTTTGACCAGTATAAAGAGCCAAAATATACACCGGCAGCAGTTCCGGCATTTGCAGATACCAGCAAGGATATTTTCCAGGTGATCCGGGAAGGGGATGTGTTCCTTCATCATCCATATATGAGCTTTGACCCGGTTGTAAACTTTGTGCGTCAGGCGGCAAAGGATCCGGATGTTCTGGCAATTAAGCAGACTTTGTACCGTGTCAGCGGCAATTCTCCTATTATTGCTGCTCTTGCACAGGCTGCAGAAAATGGCAAGCAGGTTTCTGTTCTGGTAGAGCTGAAGGCGCGCTTTGATGAGGAGCATAATATTGTATGGGCGAAGATGCTGGAAAAAGCAGGCTGCCACGTTATTTACGGTCTGGTTGGTCTGAAGACCCACAGTAAGATCACCCTGGTAGTACGCCGTGAGGATACCGGAATTCGCCGTTATGTACATCTTGCAACCGGTAACTATAATGATTCCACCGCGAAGCTGTATACAGACTGCGGTATTTTTACCTGCGATGAGCGTTTTGGAGAGGATGCAACAGCTGTATTCAATATGCTTTCCGGATATTCAGAGCCAAAGAGCTGGAATCGCCTGATCGTGGCACCGATTTGGATGAAGGATCGTTTCCTGAAGATGATCCAGAGAGAAGCAGATCATGCACAGAAAGGTATGCCTGGTATGATCGTGGCAAAAATGAACTCTCTTTGTGATCCTAAGATCATTGCAGCACTGTATCATGCATCCTCCTGTGGCGTGCAGATTTATCTTCTGATTCGAGGAATCTGCTGTCTGCGTGTGGGAATTCCGGGAGTCAGTGAGAATATTCATGTGCGTTCCATTGTTGGAAACTTCCTTGAGCACAGCCGTATTTTCTATTTCAAAAACGGCGGCAGCGATGAAATCTATATGGGAAGTGCCGACTGGATGCCCCGTAACCTGGATCGCCGTGTGGAAATTGTTTTCCCGGTTGAGGATGAACAGATTAAGGATGAAATTAAGCATGTTCTGGATCTGGAATTCAGAGATAATGTGAAAGCGCATATTTTACAGCCGGATGGTACTTATGAGAAGCCGGACAGAAGAGGAAAGGCTCAGATCAATTCTCAGATGGAATTCTGTAAGGAGGCTGCTTTGAGGGCACAAAAGCTGAAGAAAAAAGAAAAGCATGAGAATTCCAGAGTGTTTATTCCGGCAGAGCCTGCAGAGGATATTGAGGAATAAGGCACAGAAGCTTCTTAATAGGTTTTGAAGTGTGTTTGAAAATGGGAGCAGCAGTGGAAGGTGCAGATTTTATTTGCCAAGACTGCTGCTCTGTTTTTGTGTAATGCTTTTGTTGCATTATAAAAACTTCCGAATCACTTCGGAAGTTCCTAGCAGCCAGTACGAGAATCGAACTCGTGTTTTCGCCGTGAGAGGGCG
>CAKRKL010000073.1 GCA_934358405.1 uncultured Blautia sp. | reverse complement strand
AAAATGGTAATTTAGATGCAATTTTCTTCAGGTATGCGCCTCCCGGCATCATAGCAAACTGCTCGTCAGAGGGCTTGCTTACAGCTAGATATACGATGAAATAGGCGATCATTCCAAGGACTACTGCGATTCCAAGGCTGATGAAATTGGAATGGATCAGCTTATAAATTCCATAATAGGAAAATCCGGCAACCGCTGCCATAGGCACAGACGCAAGCAAAGGATTTAAGTATGCACTTCTCCAGGGATTTTTGTACTCCATGTACTTCTTCATAGCCCGCTCATTAAGCAGACACATCACAACCGCATAAATAATCATGGCAATTACAATGGAATACACCCCAAGATCTGTGGCAAGAAGCAGGATCACCATAGCGATCACATCCACCACAAGGGCAATGGCTGCATTGATCATAGGAATATTCGGCTTACCGATTCCCTGAAGCACACCATTGGAAATGTTGGAATTTCCATTCAGAATAATGGTAATCACACCAAGCATCATCAGCTGCGCTGCTGCCCCTTCTGTCCTGGGAAACAGAAGCCTTGTAATAGGTCCTGCAAGAACGGCAAGTCCAACTGCACATGGAATAGAGATAAACATACTGATCCAGGTTGCCTTGTCGATCTTACCTCTTGCACTGTCCATATCCCTCTTGGCATACTGGGCAGAAACCTCCGGAATCATGGAGGTAGGCGCTGTACTTGCAAGGGTCAGCGGAATATTGATCAGGGTCATATAATAGCCATATTCTGCATACAGACTTGTAATGGTATCATGATCGATTCCCTTATAGCCCTGAATGCCGGAATACATATAGCTGTTAATAAATCCGTTTACATTGTAAATAAAAGAGCTGAGAATGATAGGCATAACAATGAGGACAATGTTTTTCATTACCTCACCTGTAGCCTCTTCCCGTGAATGAGTATCCCGGGCCAGTCTTTTATTGATATTCTTCTTATTTACTCCATATACAAAAATCATAAACAACAGGGCAGCCGCAACTCCCGCACCGGTTCCCATAGTCGCTCCTGCAGCTCCCCATGCATTTCTCACAGATTCCTCTGCACCGCTGAATTTATTCAGCATCACACTGGACATCAGGATGGCAAAAACAGCAACAAAACACTGCTCTACAATCTGAGACAGGGAGGTTGGCAGCATGTTTCGGTACGCCTGGAAATAGCCTCGGAATGTGCCAAGAATTCCGGAAAGAAAAATAGTAGGCGCCAGCATTTTCAAGGCAAGTCTTGCACCTGCCATAGACTCCGGCACCAGAATGGAGGAGCCAAAGAAGCAGAACAGTGCCACAATCCCACCCATTGCCACAACATAAAGAAGTGCACAGTGGAAAACCTTCTGTGCATCTTTATAGCGCTTAAACGCAAGCTTCTCTGCCATAATCTTGGACACCGCCTGTGGAATACTAAAGGAGGCGATCATCAGCAGAATAAAATATACATTCTGAGCATAATTGAAAAGTCCCATACTGCTGTTTCCAAGGGTATTGGAAAGAGGACTTTTATAGAGCATTCCGATGATCTTGGAAATCAGTGCCGCGATCATCAGAAATGATGCATTTTTTACAAGAGTATTGTCATTCTTTTTCCCCATGTCTTAACTTTCCTTTGTAATATTTTCAATCTGCCAGTCAATAGGGGCAAGCCCGTTTTTCTCCAGAAATTCATTGGTCTGGCTGAAATGCCTGCATCCGAAAAATCCCCTTGACGCAGACAGTGGGCTTGGATGTGCAGCGGTAAGCACCAGCTGCTTCGGATTGAATAACATAGCCTTCTTCGTCTGAGCAGGTCTTCCCCAGAGAAGATATACGATGGGACGATCCTGGTCGTTTAGGGTGCGAATCACCGCATCTGTAAACTGCTCCCAGCCGATTCCCCTGTGTGAATTCGCCTGATGGGCACGTACAGTAAGCACTGTATTCAAAAGAAGAACGCCCTGCTTCGCCCACTTCTCCAGGCAGCCGTTATCCGGGATGTAGCACCCCAGATCATTGTGAAGCTCCTTATAAATATTCACCAGTGACGGCGGAATGTCCACATCCTCACGCACAGAAAAGCACAAGCCATTGGCCTGTCCGTCATTGTGATAGGGATCCTGTCCCAGAATCACTACCTTCACATCATTTAAGGGTGTGAATTCAAATGCATTAAACATATCCTGAGGCGGTGGAAAAATCTTCTTCGTACGATATTCCTCCATCACCGTTTTATATAACCTGGCATAGTAGGGCTGATGAAATTCATCTTTGAGCGCCGCCTGCCAGTCTCCTGAAATCTGACTCATTTATCCGTCCCCTCATCTTACTGTAATTCTATCTTCTTACCGGAACTCCCCGGCTGGCAAGATACTCCTTCACCTGGCCGATTTCCAGCTCTTTATAATGGAATAAAGAAGCCGCCAGGACCGCATCTGCGCCGCCTTCTGTAAGTCCCTCGTAAAAATGCTCCAGCGTACCGGCGCCACCGGAAGCAATTACCGGAATAGACACCGCATCTGCCACAGCTCTTGTCAGGGCAATGTCATATCCACCCTTGGTCCCGTCGCAGTCCATGCTGGTAAGAAGAATCTCACCGGCTCCAAGAGCTTCCACCCTCTTTGCCCAATCTATCGCATCAATCCCGGTATCCAGGCGTCCGCCGTGCTTGTAAATATTCCAGCCTCCGTCCTGACGGCGCTTGGCATCAATGGCAACCACCACACACTGGCTTCCGAACTTCTCTGCCGCTTCCCGGATCAGCTCCGGCCTGTCAATGGCTGCAGAGTTCACGGAAATCTTATCTGCGCCCTCCCGGAGCAGTCTTTTGAAATCCTCTACTGTACGGATTCCGCCGCCTACTGTAAAGGGAATAAACACATTAGCTGCCACCTTGCGCACCATATCCACTACTGTATCACGCTGCTCACAGGAGGCCGTGATATCAAGAAATACTACTTCATCTGCGCCAGCCTCATCGTATGCCCTTGCGATTTCCACCGGGTCTCCGGCATCCTTCAGATCTACGAAATTAACGCCCTTCACCACACGTCCGTTATTCACATCCAGACAGGGAATAATTCTCTTCGTAAACATTCTTATTTATGCCTCCTTCCCAAGCTTGGCAAAATTCTCCAGTATTTTAAGACCATATTTGCTGCTCTTCTCCGGATGGAACTGGCAGGCAAAAATGTTATCCTTCTCAACAGAGGCATGTATGGTCACACCATAGTCTGTAACTGCCTTCACAATCTGCGGTTCCTGCGCCTGCAGATAATAGGAATGCACGAAATATACATAGGTCTGCTCCGGGATTCCCTGAAACAGCCGTCCCTCGTTCTGAAGATGAAGGGAATTCCATCCCATATGCGGAATCTTCAGCCTCTTAGCAGGGGGAATCTTCACAATCTTCCCCTTCAGAAGACCAAGACCTTCCACTCCCGGAGTCTCATCGCTGGACTCAAATAAAAGTTGAAGTCCAAGGCAGATTCCAAGAAAAGGAGTCTTCTGCTCTGCAATCTGACGGATCACAGGAACAAGACCGAATTTATTCAGATTATTCATCGCATCTCCAAAGCTTCCTACTCCCGGAAGAATTACCTTGTCTGCATGCAAAAGCACCTGGGGATCTCTTGAAACCACCGTCTGCTCTCCCAGATAATGAAGTGCCTTTTCCACACTCTTTATATTACCAGCGTCATAATCAATTATACCAATCATTCGGGCTCCTCCTGTTGTCATTATTCTGCAGAAATTCTGCATGACAAAAATTCTGCAAACTTATTCTTACAGTATAACGCAAAAACTGGTACTTGCAAAGAGTGAATTATCATATTATTTTCGGTCCAGAGTAAACCAGAACTCCACACCGTTGTCAAAATTCTGTACACCGTATTCCTGGTTCATACCCTCCATAATTGCCTTTACAATAGAAAGTCCGATACCGCTGCCGCCGTACTCTCTGGTACGTGCCTTGTCTACCTTGTAAAACTTGTTCCAAAGATTCGGCAGATCCGCCTCCGGAATTGGAGTTCCGGTATTAAATACAGTTACCTTCACCTGGTTCTCCTGCTTCAAAAGCTTGATCTCCACGATCTTCTCTCCATCCAGATGATTCAGAGCATTACTTACATAGTTGGTTACCACCTCTTCGGTTTTAAACTCATCCGCCCACACATAAACAGGCTCCTGTTCCTTAAAGATTACCCGTGCTTCCTTCTGACGGATCATAATGTCCATAGTAGACAAAACTCCCTTTATAAGAGCAGTGAGATCAAAGCGCTCCATCACAACTGCATCCTTGCCGGATTCCAGTTGATTCAGGGTAAGAAGGTTTTTCACAAGCTTATTCATCTTCGAGGCCTCATCAATAATCACATCACAATAGAAATTCATGCTTTCCGGATCGTCATTGATATTCTCCTTCAGTCCCTCTGCATAGCCCTGCACCAGCGCAATAGGAGTTTTCAGCTCATGGGATACATTATCCAGGAACTCCTTACGCATTTTGTCAATTTTCACCTTATCTGCAATGTCCTTCTGCAGCTCGTTATTGGCAGACTTCAGCTCGGAAATGGTACTCTCCAGCTGGCTGGACATTTTGTTGAAATTATCTCCCAGAATATCGATCTCATTTCCTGCCTTACTCTTATATCTTGCCTCAAAATCAAGGTTCGTCATCTTACGGGAAAGCTCAGTCAGCTCGGAAATAGGCTCAATAAGCCTTCTGGTCACTGCCAGAACGCACATGCCGCTTATAGCAATAATGATAAATCCTACAAAGAAATAAAATTTATTGGAAATATTCGCACTTTCCCGGATGCTTTCCAAGGGGGTTCTGATAAGGAAATAATTGCCGTTATCAAATTTGCCCCAGCATTCTACATAATCCATTCCCACAAAGCGGTCATGTATCTGCTGGACCACACAATCATCGGTCTCTTTAAGGGTTTTGCCCTTGCCGTTATCCAGATCCAGGTCGCTGGCATAGCCGAAAAACAGCTTGCTTCTTAGCTGGTCCTCATTTTCCGGCCAGCACAGATATCTGGTATTATCCTCGTTCAGTAAAACCCAGGTCAGATTGTTTCTGGAGCTTGCCTGTATAAGCTCCGACGGCAGGGATTCCTGCTCACTTTCCCCGTCATCCTCAATCATAGAAGCTGTATCGATCTCACTTAATGCTTCTCTGGCTTCCAAAAGAGTCTCCGTTTTCTGGGAAACATAATATTTCTCAAGAAATACACCGTTTATAAGGGAAATAAGCAAAATGGAAAGAAGCATAAGACCTATGAATGCAAAGGTGATCTGCTGCTTTATGGAACGGATTTTCTTTGGTTTTTTCATCATTCTACCTCAAACTTGTAGCCCATTCCCCATACAGTCTTGATATACTCACCTTTTTCACCCATTTTGCTTCTCAGCTTCTTTACGTGAGTGTCAATGGTTCTGGCATCACCAAAATAGTCATAGTTCCATACAGAGTTCAGAATTTTTTCCCTGGAAAGAGCAATCCCCTGATTCTCCAGGAAATAAGTGAGAAGCTCAAATTCCTTAAAGCTAAGATCCATAGGATTCCCGTCTACTGTTGCAAGATGTGCTGCCTTATCGATCACAATACCGCCTGCTGACAATACATCCTCCCCACCAGTCTGTCCGGTGCGGCGAAGGATTGCTTCCACTCTGGCCACCAGGATCTTGGGACTAAAAGGCTTGGATATGTACTCGTCTACACCCAGGTCAAAGCCAAGAAGCTCATCTCTTTCATCACTTCTTGCAGTAAGCATGATAATAGGCACCTTGGAGTTCTTCCGAACCTCACGGCATACCTCCCAGCCATCCATCTTCGGCATCATTACATCCAGAATAATAAGTGCAATATCTTTTTCTTTATAAAATACATCCATGGCTTCCTCGCCGTCTCCGGCTTCCAGAACCTGAAAATTCTTTTTAGTCAGAAAGTCCTTTACAAGCTTTCTCATACGGCTTTCATCATCTACAACAAGGATCTTTAATGTGTCCATAAAACTCTTCCTCCTCTTTTTTTCCTTATCTTAACAGATGAATATGATGATTTTGTGAACGTGGAAAATATTTTTGCCTTCCGGTGACAAATTGAAAATTATATGCTATGCTGAAAGAACAACTACATTGCAGCAGAAAGAAGGATTTTTCATGCGTCAGGAAAGCTTTAAAATGGAACGTCCCGGTCTTGTGAAGCCGGGAGACAAGGTTCAGATCACAGAATATCAGTCCTACATGAACTACAGCTACATCATCGAGCCGGCTGTTGCCATGTCCGGCTGCTACCCCAATGCCAGACGAATTAAGGCTAAGGAGGGCACCATCGTCAGTGTGGAGAAGGCACCCCTTAGCGGATATGTGGTAATTGCAGAGTTTGAAGAATAACACACTCTCTGACAAAATACCCCGGAAGCAGATTATATCCATTGGCTTACTATGCCAGACTGCTTTCGGGGTATTTTATACTGTTTTTAGCTTTTATACTGTTCTTAGCTTTTATACTGTTCTTAGCTTCTCTTCTGCCTGTTCTCAGATGTTTTCTTTTTTCTTGGCTCCACCAGAACCTTCAGGGTGGCTGCCAGAATTCCAAGATCAAGGGCAAAGGAATAATTCTGAATATAATAAAAATCCAATTTCAGGCGATTGCTTCTGGAGCTGCTATACTTGCCATGCACCTTGGCATAGCTGGTAAGGCCGGCTTTTACAGACTGGCGGTAAGCATATTCCGGGTGCTTCTTCTGATAGCTCAGCTCCTCGTCCACAGCCTCCGGATAAGGTCCCACAACAGACATATCTCCCAGCAAAATATTCAGGAACTGCGGCAGCTCATCCAGATGGGTTGCAACCAGAAATTTCTTTCCGTTAAATTTATACTGACAGAAACGCTTGCCGTTCTTGGTCATGCACTCCTTCCGTAGCAGAACTGACTCTTTTCTTACCACCTTAATATATAAAGCGATCAGCAGATACAGCCAGGACAGCGCCACCAGCACAAGCAGGGAAAAGCATATATCAAAAAGTCTTTTCACCATTCTCTGCTCCACTGTCAGGCCACAATTGCGAAACAGCTGCAGGGTCATATCTGACAGATACACCTTCTCGGAGCTCATAAGCATAATATCCCACAGGCTGGTCTGACAATAGCACCGCTTCTTTTTCTCATAGCAAAGGCGGATAAAGAATTCCCGGTCCTCAGCAGACATATCTCCCAGCATCACAGATTCATGACGCATAATCTCTCTGGTGATCTGCTCCCTGCCTTCCTCCAGAGAAATCCTGGCGTTAAGATGATATCTTGTGCTATGGTTCTGAAGCTGTGTTTCCAGGGGCAGCGTGCTCTCCTTCCCATAGATGAGCAGAACCTCATGCGCCGGATATATTTCCGCATATAGCCACCGCACCACTACAGACCACAAAATTCCAATGAAAAAGTTCACTGCCATTACTGCCAGCATAGGCGTAATGTGTTCCATGAATTTCCACCGTCCGATCAGCGCCAGCTCCAGATAGGTTGCCCCGTTTACCAGCACTGCCGTATATGCGTGGGAAAGAATTACCTCGATATACTGCTGATGAATAATGCGAAAAGCAGAGAACACCTTGCCCACCAGCATGTTCAGTGCCAGATACAAAGATAAAAGAGCCACATAGCCCCAGAAGTAATAGCGCCTTCCGATTATTCGTTTAAAATTGTATTCCTGGAACCATGCCCTGGAAAAGGTCCATGTCCACAAAAAAAGAACCAGCGCAGTCATTACCATAAGGAACAGCTTCTTGAACCGCTCCTTTCCCATCATCAGGCGATAGCTTCTCCACCAAAGCAGAGAATATTTCCACAGGCCATGAAAGGTATAGCTTGCCATGCAAAAAATCCGTTTTCCTAAGGGAACTCCGGCTTTTATATAGGTCTGCCAGTTCATCTGCGCAGATTTCCCTTTTTTACCGGATTTGGAAGCCAGGGCCTTGCGGTAGATCAAAAGCGGCTCATCTACACCGTAGGCTTTTGGCACCTTCTCAAGGATTGCAAGCCAGGTGGCAAAGTCCTCATGGATTCCGTCCTCCTCCGGCATAGGGAATTCCAGCATAAGCTCCCTTCGAATCAGAACCGAGGAGCAGGAAATCACGTTCTGTCCCAGGAGCCTCCTGCGGTTCACCTGCCCTGGCACATGCAGAACATGTGCGATGGTCATTCCGTCATCCTCAATAAAGGCAGAGCCTGTAAACAAAAATGACGCTTCCGGGTTCTCCTCTGCGGTTGTCAGCTGCTTTTTCAGCTTATCTTTCCGCCACAGGTCATCTCCGTCCAGAAATGCGATCCACTCACCCTTTGCCAGCCGGACTCCGTGGTTGCGCGTTGCAGCTGCGCCCATATTGGTTTCGTTTTGAAAAATTCGGATTCTTTTATCTTTTTCCGCCAGCTTCTTCATACAGCGGTAGGTATTGTCCTTGGAGCGGTCATCAATGATCAGCAGCTCCCAGTCTGTAAAGGTCTGGGAAAGCACACTTTCAACTGCCTCAGGAAGATATTTTTCACAATTGTACGCCGGGGTTATAATAGATATTTTCGGCATGTAAATCCCTTTCTTACTTCTTTGTTGTTCATTTTCGCTGCATTAGAGCGTGTTTGGTTATTATAACACATGGAGGGTTAAGGGGCAAATGCATATAATCACCTGTTCACCTTTACAACCAATTCTTATCAATCTCTTCCTTAAGCTGAACAAATAAATTATAAAAAGTAGATTTTGCCTGATGAACAATTCCAAGCGCGATTTTCCGATTATAAGAGTGTGTAACATTATTTCTTTCCTGTAACGCTCTCAACCAGTTCTCTTCATCCTTAATCATTCCAGCCTTATATGCTGTTCTCAAAATAATTTTCGGTGAACCTGTAGCACCTTCTTCATATCCATGAGCTTCAAGTATCTCTTTCATCATCTTCCAAGACTGTTCAAAGCAAATTTCGTATAATCCAACAAGGCCAGTCAATACTACCGTGCTGTAGGGTTCTTCATAATCATATATTTCTTTCATGTTCTTTAATGAAGCACAAAAATTCTCATACTTTTTCATATAAAATCACCCCTTCTTTTTCAATTGATTCTCGCAATTCAGACTGCATTTCTCTATCCAGATCAACGATATCAAACATTAAAAGCGTTGATGTCTCTTCATCTACATCCAACGCAAAATGGTCAAAATCACCTCCTGAGACTGCTAAATCAATATCACTTGTACGCTTAAAATCTCCTCGGGCTCTTGAACCAAACAGAATTACCTTTTTCACATTATATTTTTTTGCAAAACTAGTGATTTCATCAATCACCCGTTCACGTATTCCGGATTCTTTTATGTCTACCATATTGAAAGCCACTACTTCAGTGGCCTTTTCTACCTCCTTAATTTCTGAGCATTATAATAGCATATGACATTTTCTAACTCAAGTTAGAATTTGATATCTCTTAATTAGCCATACCAAAACCACAGGAACACTAATTAGGCCACGTATCCGATAAAAATGCCACTGTCCCCCAAAATTTGTAGTCTAAAGTGGGACTTAGTGAAGCAATCGTTTTAGTTGTTTTGTTATCAGGACGTGAGTTCGCAATGTATATTCATCGCAGGTCGTCGC
>CAKRKL010000072.1 GCA_934358405.1 uncultured Blautia sp. | reverse complement strand
CCGAATTGTGATATTTTCCGTGAATATTCAATAATATTTTGATTTTAAAAAAGTCAATACCTTTTCCCCGATTTTTGTCAAAAAATCAATTTTCATAACAATAACCAAAACATTTGTTTCTCTCCTCATTATGTAAATCAACTCATCCACATGCTTTTCCATGTGGATAATGTGGATAACTTTGTGCATAACTTGATTTTTCAGCATTTTTCTATATTTGAAAAAGTGGAAAACTTTTCCCACACAAATTCACCTATCCACATTTCCAAAAACTCTTTGTGCAATCTGCTAATTTCAACATATTTCGACACTTAGCCATAAAAAATATCGTATTTACAATATCTGGCAAATTACAGACAAATCCGCTTTCTGCAGCAGTGGGAATTTCCTGTTACAAAAAAAGAACCGGGAAATTCATCCCAGCCCTGCAAAAGTATTTGAAGCAGGCTCTGCCAAAGAGCCCCGCCCCTGTTTTTTATTCACCATAGAATCCATCGGATTCAATGTATGTTCCCACACCAACAGGCGTCTCATAATCGTAATTGGAAATCTTTATTCCGGAAGCAGATGTGCTGGCGTGGATAATCTGTCCACCGCCGATGTACAGCGCTACATGGCTGATCCCGCTTCCATAAAACACCAGGTCACCTGGTTCCAGGTCTGCTACTGATTTCTGAACGGACTGATAATACTGATCTGCGGCTACCCGTGGCAGGGAATATCCAAACTGCGCAAACACAGACATTACAAAGCCTGAGCAGTCCGCACCGCCCGTCAGGCTTGTCCCGCCATAAACATAAGGATTCCCCTCGAACTGCAGGGCAAAATCCACAATCTGCGCTCTCAGTTCTTCTTCTGTAGGTCCGCTCTGTGTCTCTTCCTCATTTTCTGAGTTATCCGCATACGCCTCCCCGGCCTTTTCCACAGCCTCTTTTGTTGCAGCAAATACCGCCTGTGGAAAAATCACCTGAGAACATACCGTTACACACACAGCTGCACCACATAAAATTCTCTTCATTTTATTTTTTAACATTCATTCACCTCTTGAAATTAATAGCCCACACTTTGGAGCGTATCTAAAAAAACTTTCCTGCTTTCCTATAATTGTTACATTTTTATTAAGTATACGTAACAGGTTTGTATAATATCACACAAAAATTTCCCCGTCAATTTTCATGACAGCTGCTTCATCCCTTCTCACTTCGTGAAATCCACCAATCATCTCCTCCCTCAGCTCTCTTATTTTGGTAAATCACACTACCAACGACACAAAATCCTCACACCCCATCCCCTATGAAACCAAATAAAGCGCATACTTTACCGGAATTCTCAATAATATAGTAAAAATCCCTCTAACAGGGAGGCTTTCTCATGCTCTCCATCCTCAAAAAGCTGCCCCGTTCCAGGCAGAAGCTCCTTGTAATCGCAGCTATTTCTCTTATATTTTCTGCCTGCATTGCCTTCCCCTGGCTCTCTCGCCATGTTTTGTCCGAGAATGCCCGCTTTGAAAGCTTTACGGAATCCATCTTTGAAAAAGAGGTATCAGGAAATGCCCTGAACCTGCACTACTCCCTTGCTGATCCTGAAAAACAGGGCATTTTTCGTCCCCGTGCCACCCTTGGCACACTTTCTACAGACAACACTAAATCCATCGCTCAGGCCAAACAATATGAAGAAAAGCTAAAAACCTTTTCCACAGCCAAGCTCTCCCCCACAAACCGCCTGACTCTTGATATGCTTCTGCTCTACTACCACACCCAGATTTCTCTTGGAAAAAACTATCTTCTGGAGGAACCTCTCGGTCCCAGCCTTGGCATTCAGGCTCAGCTTCCCATTCTTCTTGCGGAATATACCTTTTATAATAATCAGGACATCTCCGATTATCTTAATCTGCTTACCAGTATAGGAGATTATTTTCAAAGTCTTCTCACCTTTGAACAGGTCAAATCCGATGCCGGCTTTTTCATGAGTGATGAAACACTTGACCGCATTCAGGCCCAATGCCGCGCCTTTATCCAGGATCCGGATTCCAATTATCTGCTTGAAATTTTTTCCCAGAAGCTAAAAGACTACGGAAAACTTTCTGAAAAAGACCAAAAGCTGCTGAATCAGGCTCACCGCCAGCTTCTCAAGGAGAAGGTTCTCCCGGCCTACCAGAAGCTGATCGAAGGTCTTGAACAGCTGCGCGGAACCGGAAAAAACTACGGAGGCCTGGCAAATTTTTCAGGTGGAAAAGAATACTACCAATATCTTCTGCAGAGCAAGGTAGGTGTCTATGTTCCGGTAGAGCAGCTGGAGCAGCGGCTCACTCGGCAGCTTTCTTTAGACTCTGCTGAAATTGCCCGGATACTGAAAAAATATCCTACACTTTTTTCCCAGCAAAATTCAAAAGCAGATCTTGTTTCCATGGCTCCCGAAAAAATCATGCACATTCTGAACCAAAAAATCCGGCAGGAATTTCCGGAGACACCGGCTGTTGACTTTGAAATCCGCACTGTACATAAATCCATGGAGGAATTTCTCAGCCCGGCCTTTTACCTGACACCACCTATGGACACAGGCTTTCCAAATATCATTTATATCAACAATGGTCACTCCGTCTCTAACCTGGAGCTTTTCACTACACTGGCCCATGAAGGCTTCCCGGGCCATCTTTATCAAACCGTCTATTTTGCCCGCCAGAACCCTTCCCATATCCGCTATCTCATAAATTCCGGAGGCTATGTAGAGGGCTGGGCAACCTATGTGGAAAGCTACGCCTACGATTACGCTACTGATTATTTTTCCACCAAAAACACTTCACAGGGGCAGTCTTTATCCTCAGATTCCCCTCCGCCAGCTGTCCTTACCAGAGCTGCATGGCTCAGCCGCAGCGTAAACCTGTGTATTTATTCCCTGTTGGATATTGGAATCCACTATCAGGGGTGGACACTTTCCCAGACAGCCAGATTTCTCAGTACCTTTGGCATTCGTGACGCTTCTGCTGCAGCTAAAATCTACCGCTACATTGTGGAAACACCAGCCAACTATCTGAAGTACTACGTGGGATACCTGAATTTCCTGGATCTGAAAGAGGAGCAGCAAACACTCCTCGGTGAAAAATTTGACCTGAAAGCATTTCACCAACAGGTTCTTTCCATCGGTCCGGTACAGTTTCCTGTTTTGCGCAAGCATATTTTGTAACAATTTTTAAAATTTTATGTAATACCTTCTTTCTTTAAACAAAATAGTTTGCTATAATGATGCCATAGCAAATGATTTCAAATGATGCTTAACAATTTAAAGGACAGAAATTATGAAAAACAGAGATGATCTTCCATTAAACTATAAAGAAAAGCTGAATTCCAGAACCAGTTTTCTGGTGTCTGCAGCAGTTCTGGTCGTGCTGTGCCTGATTTTTAATCAGATGGATTACTCCATGATCCGTCAGCCCGCCGCACAGGCAAAAAAAGCAGCAGAGGCGCAGAAGCAGAAGCAAGAGGAAGCAGCAGTTTCTGAACCGGAAATTACTACAGCTACCGTTCTGGCAGTTGGTGACAACCTGGTTCAGCCAAGTCTTCTTGTCTCCGGTCAGTCCGAAAGCGGTGCCTGGAATTACGACAGTGTTTATGACAATCTTCGTTCAGATATACAGGCTGCAGATATTGCCATTGTCAATCAGGAAACACCTTTTACAGCAGACCACAATGCAGTAAGCGGCACAGCTCCTTATGCTACGCCAACTGAGATAGGAGATGCGCTTGTAAATGCCGGATTTAATGTAGTCACATCTGCAACAGCACTAATCGATGACAACGGAACCTCCATGATGGATGAAACATTAAATTATTGGAGTTCTCAGCAGCCGGATGTAGCTCTTGTTGGAATCCACGACAGCCAGAGTACTGCTGAGCCAGAGATCACAGAAATAAACGGAATTAAAATTGCATTCCTGAACTACACATTTCCCACTTACAGCAGTCAGTCAGACTCCGGTCAGAACATGGTAGATACCTTTAATACTACAGAGGTAGCGGCTGCCATCCAGAAAGCCCGTGCATCTGCAGACTGCATTATCTTCTCTGCAAACTGGGGCAAGGCAGAAGAACCAATGCCAACCGAATATGAGAAGGAATGGGCTAATTTCCTAATGGAGCAGGGCGTAGATGTTGTAATCGGCACGAATCCCAATGTACTTCAGCCCTATGGATATCTTACTGATGACGCAGGACATAACATGCTGATTTATTACTCTCTTGGCAACTTTGTTACCGGACAGGAAACATTAAAGCAGCTTCTTGGAGGAATGGCATCCTTTACTATTCAGAAAACCGCAGAGGGCGATCAGACCAGCATTGAGATTCAGGATGCAACCCTTACTCCACTGGTTATGCATTACAGCTATGATAATAAAGAATACCGGCCATATAAGCTTTCCGAATACACAGATGCTCTGGCCTCATCCCACAGTGTCCGGGAATCCATAGGAGATGAATTTTCTCTTGAGAATCTTCAGACCAAATATGATGAGATCATGTCCATGAATGTAACCCCGTCTACCAAGACCACTCTTCTGGACGTTGCTTTTGATTCTGATGGCAATATGCTGGATGCTTCTGGAAACTACGTGGAAGACACGGATTCCATAACCTCTTCCGTATACTATCAGTCACTGGACAGCTCCGAGAACAATTCTGAGAACAATTCTGAGAACAGTTCTGAGGACTCTTCAGAAAACTCTTCAGAGGAATAACCGTCTGATTTTACTATTTCTAATGAAAAAATCTACAGCTCTAATTTTTTAGGCTGTAGATTTTTTGTTTTTTTCGTCTGATCATCACGAAAACCTGTCATTTTTCACATGTCGCTTGTATTTTCTGACAAAATCATATAAACTCTAAGTAAGAATATAGCCAGACCATATCAAAAAAGAAAGGGGTTACTATTATGGGACTTATTAAAGCAGCTTTTGGAGCAGCAGGCGGAACACTTGCAGATCAGTGGAAAGAATTTTTCTACTGTGACTCAATCGACAATGACGTTCTGGCAGTGAAAGGCCAGAAACGTACCTCCAAGCGTTCCTCTAATACCAAAGGGAACGACAACATCATCACCAGCGGATCTGGAATTGCTGTTGCAGACGGACAGTGTATGATGATCGTAGAGCAGGGCAAGATTGTAGATATCTGCGCAGAACCAGGTGAATATACCTACGATGCTTCTACTGAGCCCAGCATCTTTTCCGGTAATCTTGGGGATGCAATTATGAACACCTTCCACACCATCGGTAAACGTTTTGCTTACGGCGGTGACACCGGCAAGGATCAGCGAGTTTACTATTTCAACACCAAAGAGCTGGTAGACAACAAGTTCGGAACACCTAATCCGATTCCTTTCCGTGTAGTAGACCATAACATCGGACTGGATATTGACGTGTCCGTGCGCTGCAGCGGTGTTTATTCCTACCGTATTGCAGACCCGCTTCTTTTCTATTCCAATGTATGCGGAAACTTTGAACAGCAATACGACAGAGAAGAGATCGAGAGCCAGCTGAAAACAGAATTTATCTCCGCTCTTCAGCCGGCATTTGCAAGCATTTCCCAGCAGGAAATCCGCCCAAGTGCCCTTCCTGCACATGCTATGGAGCTTTGCGATGCCATGAACCAGGCACTTACACAGAAATGGAGCCAGCTTCGCGGACTTGTAATCGTCTCTGTTGCCATGAACCCTATCACTTTGCCGGAAGAAGATGCCAAAATGATCAAGGACGCACAGCGTATGGCAATGCTTCGCAATCCGGCTATGGCAGCTGCCACCCTTGCAGGTGCTCAGGCAGACGCTATGAAAACAGCAGCAGGCAATTCTGCCGGTGCAATGACCGGATTTATGGGAATGAATATGGCAAATATGGCTGGTGGATTCAATGCACAGAATCTTTATGCTATGGGACAGCAGCAGGCAGCCCCGGCAGCACAGCCGGCAGCTCCTCAGAGTGCTCCTGCCTCACAGCCGGCTAAGGACCAGTGGAAATGTTCCTGCGGTGCTTTGGTTTCCGGCAATTTCTGCCCGGAATGCGGTTCCAAAAAGCCACAGGCTCCTGCTGCGGATGCCAGCTGGACCTGCTCCTGCGGTGCCGTGAACACAGGCAGATTCTGTACCAACTGCGGATCTCCCAAGCCCGCTGCAAAGCCGCATTATCGCTGTGACAAGTGCGGATGGGAACCAGAGGATTCTACCAACCCTCCGAAATTCTGTCCGAATTGCGGCGATCCTTTTAACGAGAATGACATTCAGTAACAAGCTTATATCCGTTTAGAAAGGAGTTGAGACATTGTCAGATATACTTGAATATAAATGCCCCTGCTGCGGCGGTGCCATTGAGTTCAACAGTACTCTCCAGAAGATGAAATGCCCCTACTGCGACACAGAGTTTGACATGGACGCTGTCAAGGCATTTAACGAAGAAGCTGCCAGTCAGCAGGATGACGATATGACCTGGGAGAACGCTTCTACCGCAGACTGGGGTGAAAATGAAACCAGCAATATGTCCGTTTATGTATGCCAGTCCTGCGGAGGCGAAATTATTGCAGATGAAAGTACAGGTGCTTCCAGCTGTCCGTTCTGCGGAAACCCGGTAGTTATCTCGGGCAAGTTTTCCGGTGCCCTGCGCCCTGATTTTATTATCCCGTTTAAGCTGGATAAAAAGGCTGCAAAGGAAGGTCTTAACAACCACCTTCACGGCAAGATCCTTCTTCCAAAGGTTTTCAAGAAAGAAAACCATATTGACGAGATCAAAGGAGTTTATGTACCATTCTGGCTTTTTGATACAGATGCCACTGCTGATATCCGCTATCACGCTACCCGCACCCGGTTCTGGAGTGATGACGACTATGACTATACAGAAACCAGCCATTATTCCGTTTTCCGTGCGGGAAATATTGGATTTGACCAGATTCCTGTAGATGGCTCTTCCAAAATTGACAACGATCTTACAGAGTCTCTGGAGCCTTATGTACTTTCTGAGGCAGTAGACTTCCAGACACCTTATCTGGCAGGCTATCTCGCTGACAAGTACGATGTCTCTGCGGAGGAATCTGTAGAGCGCGCCAATCAGCGTGTACGAAAAGCAGCAGAGGATGCTTTCCGTTCTACTGTAAATGGATATGACAGCGTTACCGCAGAAGATACCCATATTCAGCTTCGTGGCGGAAAAACCCACTATGCACTATTTCCTGTATGGCTTCTTTCTACCACCTGGCAGGGAAAACAATATTTATTCGGAATGAACGGTCAGACCGGTAAATTCGTGGGAAATCTGCCTGTGGACAAAGGTATTTTCACCAAGTGGCTTCTTGGACTTACTGTAGGCTTTTCTGCTGCTGCCTATGCTATTGCATGGCTGGTTCATATATTATAAGGAGGGATGCGCCATGAAAAAACAATCTTTTGCAATCATACTGGCTGCCACCCTCAGCGCAGGATGTCTTTTTCCTGCTGTCATGACTGTTCAGGCAGAAGCCAATAATAGCTCCGAAGCACTTCCCCTTGTTTATGATGCTGCTGATCTTCTCACAGATGAAGAAGAGGCTTCGCTTCTTGACAGACTTGATTCCTTAAGCCAGGAATACGATTTTGACGTTGCAGTTGCCACAGTACAGTCTACAGATGGCGTGGCTATGAACAAGTTTTCCGATACCTTCTATGATGACAATTGTTATGGCACAGGAGACAATTATGACGGAATCCTTTTCATGGTCAGCATAGGGGACCGTAAATGGCATATTACTACTCATGGCTATGGCATGACTGTTTTTAACCAGGACGGACTTGATTATCTGAAGGAAAAGGTTCAGCCAAAGCTAAAAGACGAAGATTTTGCAGGAGCTTTTTATGAATTTGCTGACCAATGTCAGCTTTTCCTGGAACAGGCAGATACAGGAGAACCCTATGACGATTCCACACTTCCTACAGAACCCTTATCCATGAAATGGATTCCCATATCCATTGCTATCGGATTTGTACTGGCACTTCTTTGCACAATGGGAATGAAATCCCAGCTGAAATCCGTACGCAGTCAGGACAGCGCAGTAGACTATGTGCGAAGCGGAAGTATGGAGGTTACAAGGTCAAACGATATCTTCCTGTATAATACGGTCAGCCGTACTGCTAAGCCCAAACAGGAAGACTCATCCAGTGACACCGGAGGCTCAGACAGCAGCCATGGCGGCACAGGAGGAAGCTTCTAATATACATAAAAAAGAGTTGCGATCCTATAAATCGCAACTCTTTTTTGTAGCTTAATCAATCATCTTCAAATTCTTCTTTTTTCTTGCTGCTCTCAAACACATAATCATTTCCCGGGAGAATTGCATTCAGAATAATTCCAACAATTGCTGCCAGTGCAAGACCTGTTAATGTAATATGCGCACCCGCGATTGTAAAGGTGAGTCCATCAGAAACACCAAGTCCGCATACCAGGATAACAGCTGTAATAACCAGATTACGGGAACGTGTAAGGTCCACCTTATTTTCAACTACGTTACGTACACCCACTGCGGAGATCATTCCGTAAAGGATGAAGCTGATTCCACCGATGATTGCAGATGGAAGGGAGCTGATTATCTCAGCCATTTTCGGAATGAAGCTGAGGACCACTGCATAAACAGCGGCCAGACGGATTACCCTTGGATCATATACACGGCTCAGTGCAAGAACACTTGTATTCTCACCGTAAGTAGTATTGGCAGGTCCACCGATCAGTGCAGACAAAGAGGTCGCAAGTCCATCACCAAGAAGAGTTCTGTGAAGTCCCGGATCCTCGATGAAGTTACGGTCAACAGTTGCGGAAATGGCGGAAATATCACCGATGTGCTCCATCATAGATGCAATTGCAATTGGCGCCATTGCAAGAACTGCGGTGATATTAAATTTGCAGAGGAAGAATTTCGGAACACCGACGATCGGTGCACTTGCTACGCCTGCAAAGTTGAGGATGGCACTTCCGTCTGCATTCGTCATACCAAGAGCGTTCATGATCAGGGCAACTACATAGGATACCACAATACCCATCAAGATCGGAATAATACGGAACATACCAGTTCCCCAAATGTTGAAGAAAATAACCGTTCCAAGTGCAACCAGTGCAAGAATCCAGTTCTGGGACGCATTGCTGATAGCAGATGGTGCAAGGCTAAGTCCGATACAGATGATAATCGGTCCTGTTACAACCGGCGGCAGATAACGCATAACACGTTTTACACCGATGGCCTTTACGATCAGTGCAAGTACCAGGTACAGAAGACCAGCTACAAATACACCTCCACAGGCATACGGAAGCTTCTCTCCATAAGACATGTCGGCAAAGATTCCTGTATCAAGCTCAGCAACCGTGGCGAAGCCGCCAAGAAATGCAAAGGATGAACCAAGGAATGCCGGAACCTTCATCTTGGTAAGTACATGGAACAAAAGTGTTCCAAATCCGGCGCAGAACAAGGTTACCTGAATGGATAAGCCTTCGCCGTGAAAATAATTGTTTACCAGAATCGGTACCAGAATGGTAGCGCCAAACATGGCAAACATGTGCTGGAGTCCCAGAATCAGCATCTGCGGAATTCCCAGCTTCTTGGCATCATAAATGCCTTCTACTCTGAACTTCATAATAAAGCTCCTCCTTTT
>CAKRKL010000071.1 GCA_934358405.1 uncultured Blautia sp. | reverse complement strand
ATATATGATAAACCAAGTCAAACTCTGGCATTGCGTAATAGAGAGAAAAAGGTTATAATATAACATATAATTTTGAAAATCAGATTAATGGAGGTAAACCATATGAAGGGACGTATAGATTCCGGCCTTGGTCAGATCATTATTGATACGGATGTAATCGCTACTTATGCAGGAAGCGTTGCAGTAGAATGCTTCGGTATTATCGGTATGGCTGCTGTCAGCATGAAGGACGGCCTTGTGAAGCTGCTAAGAAGAGATTCCCTGCAGCACGGCATTAATGTTAAGATCACAGAGGACAACAAAATTCGGCTGGACTTTCACGTGATCGTGGCGTATGGCGTAAATATCAGCACGATTGCAGATAATCTTGTAAATAATGTAAAATATAAAGTCGAGGCTTTTACAGGAATGGAGATTGAGAAGATCAACATTTATGTAGAAGGTGTTCGTGCAATAGATTAGGATTAGAGGAGGAAACTTGTGGTGGATAGACAGACCATAGATGCCAAGATACTTTCCAGAATGTTCCTGGCAGGAGCCAAGAACCTGGAAGCGAAGAAAGAATGGATCAACGAACTGAACGTATTTCCTGTTCCGGACGGAGATACCGGTACGAATATGACCCTGACCATCATGTCAGCTGCGTCTGAAGTAAGCGCACTTACAGATACAGACATGGAGACCCTTGCCAAGGCAATCTCCTCCGGTTCCCTGCGCGGAGCCAGAGGTAACTCAGGTGTTATCCTTTCCCAGCTTCTAAGAGGCTTTACCAAGGGAACCAAGGGATATAAGAGCATGGATGCAGTGGCAATTGCTGCAGCCATGGAGAAGGCTGTGGAGACTGCATACAAGGCAGTTATGAAGCCGAAGGAGGGTACCATCCTTACAGTAGCACGCGAGGCAGCTGTGAAGGCAACCGAAATCGCAGAGGAATCCGCGAATCTGGAGCTTTTCTTCCGTGCAATTTTTGAGCATGCAGAGAAGACACTTGCCCGCACTCCTGATATGCTTCCTGTTCTGAAGGAAGCAGGGGTAGTAGATTCCGGCGGACAGGGACTTCTTGAAGTATTCAGGGGCGCATTTGACGGCTACCTTGGCAAAGAGATTGATTATACTGCATTTGAGAAAGCTTCCTCCGGTATTTCTGTGACGAAGATTTCCAAGCAGGCTGAGGCAGATATTAAGTTTGGCTATTGTACAGAGTTTATTATTCTTCTGGACAAACCTCTTCCGGATGAAGAGGTACACAGCTTTAAGGAATTTCTGATGTCCATCGGTGATTCCGTTGTTCTGGTTGCAGATGATGAGATCGTGAAGGTACACGTACACACCAACCATCCGGGACAGGCCTTTGAGAAGGCTCTTACCTACGGTGCCCTTTCCCGCATGAAGATTGACAATATGCGTGAGGAGCATCAGGAGAAGCTGATTAAGGATGCCCAGAAGCTTGCAAAGGAGCAGGAGGAGCAGGAGAAGAAGGATGCTGCTGCGAAGGCTGCCAAAGAGCGTAAGAAATACGGCTTTATCAGTGTTTCTGTGGGAGAAGGCCTTTCCGAATTGTTCAGAGAGCTGAATGTGGACTGGATCATCGAGGGTGGACAGACGATGAACCCAAGCACAGAGGACATGCTCAATGCCATTGCAGAGGTAAATGCAGACACGATCTATATCTTACCGAATAATAAGAATATTATCCTTGCTGCAAACCAGGCAAGAGATCTGACTGAGGATAAAGAAATCGTAGTAGTTCCTACTAAGACCATTCCTCAGGGAATCACTGCGCTGATCAGCTTCCAGCCGGATATGACAGGAGAAGAGAATCTGGAAGCCATGATGGAAGCCGTGTCCATGGTGAAGACCGGACAGGTTACTTATGCAGTGCGCGACACCAGACTGGATGAGAAGGATATCCACGAGGGCGATATTATGGGAATCGGCGATCACGGAATTCTTGCAGTAGGCAAGGGCCGTGAAGCAGTTGCCAGGGAGATGGTAGCAGCTATGGTAGACGAGGATTCAGAAGTGATTAGTATTTATTACGGCGCTGAGACCTCCGAGGAGGCTGCAAACGAGCTTGCCAAAGAGCTGGAAGAGACCTATCCTGACTGTGAAATAGAAGTAAACATGGGCGGACAGCCGATCTATTATTATATTATTTCTGTGGAATAACAGAACATCTAAGATGACGGGGGCAAAGGGTCTTTTGACTTTTTGCCCCCGATATCATATGATGAAGATTGCAAGAGTGCAAAGCACGTAGCAATCTGGTATCAAAGGGGTCAAAAAACCTTTTGACCCCAACATCATCATATGCACAGGAGGAAAAACAAGTGGCAAAGCTGCTTCGTGAATTAAAGGGAGTAGGCGAGAAAACAGAAAAATTATTTCAGAAGCTGGGCATCACCACAACAGATGACCTGCTGCATTATTATCCGAGAAATTACGATGCTTATGAGGCTCCCGAGGAGATTGGTTCCCTGAAGGAGAATACAGTGGCAGCCATTCGCGCCACAATTACCACAGGCGTATACGTGAACCGGGTTCGTAACCTTCAGATAATCTCTGTTACTGTAGCAGATGCTACCGGCCGTCTGCCTGTGGCATGGTTTAATGCCCCTTATCTTAAGAACATTCTGAAAAAAGGCAGCTGTTTGATTCTGCGGGGAAAGATCTCCAGGAAAAAAGGACGCCTTGAGATGGAACATCCGGAGATTTTTACCCCGGCTGCCTATGAAGAAGTCTTACACAACATGCAGCCTGTTTATGGCCTTACTGCAGGCATTACCAATAAGCTGATCATTAAGCTGATGCATCAGGCTCTTGATGAGGAGGAGCTTCGGACAGAATTTCTGCCCGATGAGATCAAAGAATATTATCACCTTGCAGACTATAATTATGCCCTTTCTGCCATTCATTTTCCGTCCAATATGCAGGAGCTTCTTGTGGCAAGAAAACGGCTTGTATTTGACGAATTTTTGCTGTTTATCCTTGCGGTGCAGATCCTGAAAGGTAAAACAGAAGAAGCCCCAAATGCGTTTCCCATGAAGCCTGTGTGGACGACAGAGCAGATTATGGAAGGTTTGCCCTATCAGCTGACAAAGGCACAGCTAAATGCCTGGCATGAGATCGAGAGAGACCTTTGCAGTCATACGCTTATGTCCAGACTGGTTCAGGGCGATGTGGGAAGCGGCAAAACTATTTTGGCCTTTCTTGCCATGATCTTAACCGTGGAAAACGGCTATCAGGCGGCGCTTATGGTGCCTACAGAGGTTCTTGCAAACCAGCATTTTGAGGCTTTTACAAAGCTGATAGAGGAACAAGGGCTCACCTCCTGCCATCCGGTGCTTCTGACCGGCTCCACCACAGCCAGGGAGAAAAGGCGGATTTATGGCGAGATTGCTTCCGGCGAGGCCAATGTGATCATCGGCACACACGCCTTGATCCAGGAAAAGGTTGTCTACGAAAATCTTGGTCTTGTGATCACAGATGAGCAGCACCGCTTTGGCGTAAAACAAAGAGAAGCACTGACTACAAGAGGAAATGCCCCACATGTCCTTGTTATGAGTGCGACTCCCATTCCCAGAACCCTTGCAATCATTGTGTATGGGGATCTTGATATTTCCATTATCGATGAGCTTCCTGCCATGCGCCTTCCTATTAAAAACTGTGTGGTGGGAACCTCATACCGGCCCAAGGCCTATTCTTTTATCGAAAAACAGATCCGACAGGGCCGTCAGGCCTATATCATCTGTCCTATGGTAGAAGAGAGCGAAGGCGCAGACGGAGAGAATGTTACAGATTATACACAGAGGATCCGGGAAATTTTTCCGTCAGACATTACCATCGGCATGCTTCATGGCAAAATGAAGCCCAGGGAAAAAAATCAGATCATGGAACAGTTTGCAGGGGGAGACATTCAGGTGCTTGTATCTACTACCGTTGTGGAGGTTGGCGTTAATGTGCCAAATGCCACTGTGATGATGGTGGAAAATGCGGAACGCTTTGGTCTTGCACAGCTGCATCAGCTAAGAGGCCGTGTTGGCCGCGGCGAGTATCAGTCTTACTGTATTTTTATGCAGGGAAATGAGCAGGAGGATACATCCAAACGTCTGGAAATTTTAAATAAATCCAATGACGGGTTTTATATTGCAGGGGAGGATCTGAAGCTTCGCGGTCCCGGAGACCTGTTTGGAATCCGCCAGAGCGGTCAGCTGGAATTCAGAATCGGGGACATTTACCAGGATGCAGATGTCCTTAAGGCTGCCAGCGATGTGGCTGGGGGAATCCTGGAGCTTGACCGGGAGCTGATGCTGCCCCAATACGAAATATTGCGGGAAAGATTGCATGCATATATGAAATATGACCTTGAAAACCTTGGATTGTAGTTATTTACAGGTTAATATAAAACGAAAAAAACCAAAAAAACAGATGCTTTTTTGGCTATATTGTTGTGAAAAAACCAAAATTATCTTCGATTTGGAATTCTGACCCTTGGATTTTGGAAAATAATGAGAGCAGATTTGTATAAATTTACCTATGAATTGAAGAAAAAGGCTTGTCAGGAGAGGGTTTGGGGAAACTTGCCAAAATTTCAAAATAGTAGTATCCTAACGAGGAAGCAAGAATGAAGAATATTTTCACCGTCAAGGAGGCTATTATAATGGCTACAAAGAGAACTACAAAAAAGGCAGAAGCAATGGCAGCCAAGAAGGCAGCAAAAACTGCAGCAACACCTGTAGCAGAGGTTAAGGCTGAGCCTTCCAAGGCAGAGGCTGTTGAGACTGTTGCAGCAGAAGCAGTTAAGACAGAAGAGACTGTAAAGACTGCACCTGTAAAGGAAACAGTGAAAGAGACAGTTAAAGAAGCTGCTAAGGAAACTGCAAAAGAGACTGCTAAGGCTGCACCTGCAAAGGAAGCTGCTCCGAAGGCAGAGGCTAAGAAGCCTGTAAGAAGAACAAAGAAAGCTGCTGCAGCAACAGCAGAGGTTTATTTCCAGTACTTAGGAAAGGAATTTGCTTCCAAGGATCTGGTGTCTGATGTTAAAAAAGCTTGGATAGAGATGACCGGAAAGAAAGAAGAAGACATCCAGGATATTAAAGTTTACGTAAAACCAGAAGAGAATAAGGCATACTATGTAGTAAACGGTGAAGCTGAGGGACATTACATCGAACTGTAATTTCTCTTATCCGAAGGCTTCGGGGAATCTGTGAAACAGAAGCTCCGGGGCTTTTTTTTATACACTTCAAACACGGTCTGGACAAACTGCTGTAAATACGATAAAATAATTAAATGTAATGGAAATTTCACAGCCCCTGTGCTCCAGGGGTTGTTTTTCGTCATAGGAGGATGAAAACTATGTTTAATGAAATCGATTTCAGCAAAATAGATACCACCGGTACACCGCCAGCAGATGATGCAGAGCGTCAGTATTACTATATGGCCAGACTGGCCGAAATGGTCACCGCTAAGAAGCAGGAGCTTGGCCGCCCCATTACCTATTGTCTTCAGACCTTTGGCTGCCAGATGAACGAGAAGCAGTCAGAGGTAGTAGCCGGAATCATGGATGAGATCGGCTTTACAAGACAGGAGACAGAGGACGCGGATGTTGTGATTTACAATACCTGTACCGTTCGTGAGAATGCCAATCTGAAGGTATACGGCCGCCTTGGCAAGCTTCATAACCTGAAGAAATCCAATCCGGATATGAAGATCGCACTTTTCGGCTGTATGATGCAGGAGAAGCAGGTAGTAGATAAGATTCAGAAGGATTATCCCTTTGTCAACCTTGTATTCGGAACCCACAATATTTTTAAATTTGCAGAGCTTTTCTACGAGATGGAGAATGGTGACAGTCAGCTGATCGACATCTGGGAAGGCACAGATAAGATTGTGGAGGAGCTTCCTACAGAACGCAGCTATTCCTTTAAATCCGGTGTCAATATTATGTTCGGCTGCAATAATTTCTGCAGCTACTGCATTGTACCTTATGTAAGGGGACGTGAGCGAAGCCGTGAGCCGGAGGCCATTGTGAAGGAGATCGAGGCACTGACCAAGGACGGTGTCACTGAGGTTATGCTTCTTGGACAGAACGTAAACTCCTACGGTAAGACTCTGAAAAATCCAATAACCTTTGCCCAGCTTCTTGAAAAGGTTGAAGCCATTGAGGGACTGAAGCGAATCCGCTTTATGACCTCCCATCCGAAGGATCTTTCTGATGAACTGATCGAGTATATGGGGAAAAGCAAGAAGGTCTGCCATCACCTTCACCTTCCCATGCAGTCCGGCAGCAGCCGTATCCTGCAGGTAATGAACCGCCGCTACGACAAGGAGAAATATCTTGGACTGGTTGAGAAGATCCGCAAGGCAGTGCCGGATATCTCCCTTACTACAGATATTATTGTAGGCTTCCCGGGAGAGACAGAGGAGGATTTCCTGGAAACTCTGGATGTAGTAGAGAAATCCTGCTTTGACACTGCATTTACCTTTATCTATTCCAAGAGAAGCGGCACTCCTGCAGCGAAAATGGAGAATCAGGTGCCGGAAGACGTGGTAAAGGATCGCTTCGACCGTCTTCTGAAGCTGGTTCAGGAGAAGGGAAGAGAAGCTTCCTCCAGATTTGAGGGGGAAGTGCAGGAGGTTCTGGTAGAGACAGAAAGCAAAGAAAAAGGCATTTTCACAGGAAGGACCCAGTACAATCTTCTGGTACATTTCCAGGGCACAGAGGATCTTCTTGGCAAATATATCAATGTTCGTCTGGATACCTGTAAGGGCTTCTACTATATGGGTACCCGCGTATAATTTATTCCGAAATACATGAATTGAACAGGGAATATGCAAGAGAAAGGCGGCGCCATATATATTGAAAAAAATGTGGGGGAAATTTTATTCATTACTTAAGAAAGAAGCGGTCCATGAAAATGAACCTCAGCGCATATTGTTTCTTCTTCGAAATATGCTGCTGCTTCTGGAAGTATATTTTCTTATGTTTCCGGTTTTGATATATCTGATGCGGCCGCAGACAAAGGACTGGATCGGATACCTGTTCGCAGTGCTGACTGCTGCGGCTTTCTATGGAACCTACAGACTCAGGGTACATACCAGTGTTCTTGTCTGCGTTACCATGCAGCTGGCATGGGTTGTGGTTTTTATTTTGGCCTATGGCTGGGAATGCGGCATTCAGCATCTGATGTTCGAGATGCTGGTGCTTATGTACTTTGCTAATTATAATGCGATCGGCTACAAGATCGGATATACCATCTTTTTGTTTGCTGTGCGTTTTGGATTGTTTGTTTATTGCAGAGGGCATCTTCCATATTATGGGCTTACAGAGACAGCCACTGTTATCCTTCAGGTTATAAATATGATCCTTTCCTTTGTGCTCATGGGAGTTGTCTGTACCATGTTCAGCTCTAACGTGGAATCCGCTGAGAAGAAGCTTGTGCTTTATAATGAACAGCTGAAGAAGCAGGCGGGAACAGATCCTCTTACCGGCTTGTGGAACCGTCGCCAGATGATGCAGTACATCACCGAAAACCATGGGAAACAGCCTGATATGGGATTTACCCTTGGCATGGGCGATATTGATTTTTTTAAGCGGATCAATGACAACTGGGGGCATGACTGTGGAGATGCAGTACTGGTGTGGATCACAGAGCATATGAGAGAAGAGCTGGGTGAGTATGGGAAGCTTTGCCGCTGGGGCGGAGAGGAGTTTGTCTTCTTCTTTCCCTATATGAATGGTGACCAGGCATGTGAGCTTCTGGAGAAGCTGCGCGTGCGGTTTGAGAATAATCTCTTTGACTGGAAGGGAGAATGGATCAGGGTGACCATGACCTTTGGGGTTGAAGAGAATGATTTTGTGTCAAATATTGACACGCTTATTAAGAACGTGGACGATAAGCTTTACATAGGAAAAGAACAGGGAAGAGACCGGGTGATCTATTAAAGACTGCCCGGTCTTTACTATAAGCTCTGTCACCTGCAATTACTTGCGGACATCCTTGCGGTATTTGGCTGCACTTGTCTGGCAGTGCTTACGAAAGCTCTGGGCCAGATAGCTCTGGGAGGAGAAGCCTGCCAGGTGGGCGATGGTGGAAATATCATAATCTGTATTTTCCAGCAGATCCTTGCACACCTCGATCCTTCTGTGGTTCAGGTAATTAATAGGGGAAATGCCGTAATACCGGGCGAATTCATGACTGAGGTAGTACTTATTCAGATGGGTCAGCCTTGCCAGGGTATCCAAAGTGATATCCTCGCCGTAGTTGGAATCCAGATAACGCTTGATCTGGGCGCATTCCTTGCTTGGGTGAAGAGATGGAACCAGCTGGAAGCCGGACACGGTAATGCGCTTTAGCTGCAGAATCAAAATGGCAAGGGTATGGCGGCAGATTTCCTGGTATCCGGGATTTTTCTCATCCAATTCCTGAAAAAGTGAATGAAAATAAAACTGCAGGTCTGTCTTTTTCGTGCGGCAGTTAAAAATCTGAAACTCCTTCTGATCATGAAAAGAGAAGCTGATTCCGTCTACTCCCACGGTGAAATAAGAAAGTGGCGTGGGACTTCTGGAAATCTCTGTGTGCTGAATATGGGGATTTACAATAATCAGGTCATCTCTGGAGATAGCCAGGGTCTCATCCTCAATTATAAATTCCCCGTATCCCTCACGCACATAAAAAAGCTCTGTAAAAGCGTGAGTGTGGGGAATGCTTGGCCAGTCATTCTCATAGCGGGAAAGAGATGCATTTACAAGGACTGCTTCCTGGGCAAGGGGACTTTCAAAATCAAAAGAAAAAGATCGTGTACTCACTGGGCACCTCCTGGATTTTTTTTCGTAAACAGGCATGCTTCACACGCCCTGACCTTATGTATGAAACCATCATACCACAGATCCAAAAAGACCGCAATATTTCTAAAAAGCAAAGCAAAAACCAAGTTGAAATCTGTAATGTAAAAACTTATCCTATGAATAAGAATTCACAATAACGGAGGAATAAAAATGGGTGAGAAAAAAGGACGTGTTACCATACCGACAAACCTGGATGTGGTAAAAGAAACGCTTGAAATCATGGATGAGTGGGGCGCAGACGCCATCCGTGACTGTGACGGAACAGAATTCCCAAAAGAGCTTAAAGATACCGGTGCAAAGATTTACGCCACCTACTATACTACAAGAAAAGACAATGAATGGGCGAAGGCTAACCCGGATGAGATCCAGCAGATGTATATTATGAGCTCCTTCCATACTGCAGTCACAGATACACTGGAGATCCACCTGATGGATCATCTTTATCCGGATATGCTTAAGGTAAATACCCGGGATGATATTACCAGATGGTGGGAGGTCATGGACCGCACTACAGGCGAAGTGGTTCCGGTAACCGGCTGGTCCTACAACGAAGAAACAGGAAATGTGGTAATCGCTCCGGCGAAGCTTTTCCATGAATATACGGTAAGCTTCCTTGCATACATTATGTGGGATCCGGTACATATGTACAATGCAGTTGTAAATGAGTGGAAGGATGTAGAGCCTCAGATTACCTTTGATGTGCGCCAGCCAAAGACAAGAGCGCATTCCCTGGAGCGCCTTCGCCGCTTCCTGGACAGCCATTCTTATGTAAATGTAGTTCGCTTTACTACCTTTTTCCATCAGTTCACATTGATTTTTGATGAGCTGGCAAGGGAGAAATATGTGGACTGGTTCGGCTACTCTGCATCCGTCAGCCCGTATATACTGGAGCAGTTTGAAAAAGAAGTGGGATATCCTTTCCGCCCGGAATATATTAT
>CAKRKL010000070.1 GCA_934358405.1 uncultured Blautia sp. | reverse complement strand
TATTTTCTTCTGTTAAAATATGAACTGTTGAAAAAAAGCGTCAAGGAGGTGCTATCATGGCTAAATGCGCAATTTGTGAAAAAGGTGCTCATTTCGGAAATAATGTGAGTCATTCCCATAGAAGATCCAATAAGATGTGGAAATCAAACGTAAAATCCGTTAAGGTTAAAACCGAAGGCGGAGCTAAGAAGATGTACGTATGTACTTCCTGCTTAAGATCCGGAAACGTTGAAAGAGCCTAAGTAACACCCGCCCTCACATTTTGTGAGGGCTGTTTTTTTGTCTGAATATGTCAGGCGGATATTCCAGATCCCCAGGTCCACTTCGCTGCCTGCTGCTGCTTTTCGCAGCCGCTCCAGGGGGGCTTACCTGATTTGGTTAAACACTGAAAAACAGGCGCAGAAAGGATAAGCCATCCTTCTACGCCTGTTTTAATTACAGAATAAATAATATCCGCATATAAGACACAAGGCTGCAGCAATCAGAAGTGCCACAGTTTCTGACACCAGAACTCCGATCACCATACCAAGTCCTATAAAAAACAGCATAAACCCGAGAACCTTTTTCATGTCTTATTCCATCCGTTCTCTTTGGTTTACTATATTTTATGCAAAGTCCTGCCCACTAAGCACTGCGAAGCATGCAGCAGGGTATACGGATTTACTCTTCCTCAGATTCTGAGGCTTCAGTACCATCGCTTCCACCAGGTGCAAAGCGGTTTACAAAATCTGGAACCATATCCAGAACCTTAGTCAGTCCATCCTGATTCTTCACATTTACAAGCTTGGTGGTTCCATTCTGGATCACCAGTACTGCACATGGAGTCATTTTTCCTGCAAGACCACCGCCTCCATTGTTCTTTTTTTCTCCTGCAAATGCTCCTGCACCCACACCAAAGGATACATCCACCAGCGGGAGGATAATCGTCTCACCTACATGAATAGCATCTCCCACCACTGTCTTGGCGGATACGAAACCGTCCATTCCTTTAAACAGGGAGCTTACTGTTTCTTTGAAGTTGTTTTCATTTTCCATTTCTATTCCTCCTTATGCTTCCATCGATTGATGACATATTTTACATTTTTATTGATATAGATCTCAAGTGCCGCTTTTACAAACATGATGCCGTAAATCCGGCCTTTCAGAGATACATTTCCTGTAAGCTGGTTCTCCCCGTCAAAAAGAGGAGTGACCTGGATCTGATTTTTGTGGAATGGAATTGTCATTCCAAGAACTGCTAAAGCGGTTCCCGTAACAGTAGGATCTTCACAGCCAAAGGTAACCTGACCTTCTATTCTGGTAGGAAGTACATGATGAATCAGACCTTTGGCGTCCTTCCATATGAGGGAGATTGCTGCCTTTGTTTTCTCATTTCCAAGAAATTCCCGCCACCAGTCCAGCTTATTTCGAATTTCTTCTATATTTTTTTTGATATGCTGCAGTTTGGCAAGAATGCCTTTTATAAAGGAAGTCAGCTTCCTCCATATAGTACCAGGAAATCTTATGATCCTGATTAGTATATCCCGGATACGGGTAAATAAAACACTCATCGGTCCCGGTTTCTTTGATTCTGACTTCTTTGGTTCTGGTTGCTCCGGCTCCTCCTTCGGTGTCTTCTCCGGCTCTGTCTTCTCTATTTCTTCTATCTTCTCTTCCGGCAGTTGTGGAAGCTTCAAATTTTCCGGAGCTGTCTGTTTCTTATTTATCTGATTTTCATTTACCGGCTTCTGATCTATCTGATCTTCATCTACCATTTTCTGATATATCTGATCTTCATTTACTTGTTTCTCATTTATCCGATTTTCATTGATCTGACTTTCATTAATCCGGTTTTCACTTATCCTGCTTTCACTTATCTGTTCCTTTTGTTTATCCGCATCCTTCTTTTCCTCTGTAACAGCCCTTCTGTTACTTTTCGAAGCACGCCGTCTGCGCCTTCTTCGCCCTTTACGCCATTTTCCAAAAGCAGACAACCTGTCTTTTATCTTATCCAGCGAAACGCCGAATAAAGTAATCACCAGCCTGCCGTCTCCGTTCTTCCAAAAGAACTGGACACCAATTGCCTGAAAAAGCCAGCTTACCTTTGCCTGTACTTCAGCTTCCTTAAAGTCGGCACTCTCCTTACTCGCACCGGCACTATAACGCACCGGACAGAACAGAACCAGCAATAATGCCAGCAGCACAAGCCCCAGCAGGATTCCCAGAAGAATCAATATAAATTTTATGAGGATCCACAGTATATGTAACATGCGCTCACCTGTTCTTAAAATAGTCTTTTACCTGAAATGCCCCTGTCTCACCGTAAATATTCTTCACAATATCCACCGCCAGATCGATAGCCTCGTCCTTGCCCTTTGCCATACCAATGATCTCAGGACATCTGATATAATAGCTTTTCTGAATCAGCATATAAGATGGTATGATCTCCAGGAGATTTCCCGGATTCTCAGACAGTGTGATCAGATACACGCCAACTGCTATTCTGCCTGTATCAATGCGCTTCTTCGTCTTCTTCGCATCCTTAATGCCCTCGCCAACATAATAATCTTCCCGCCACTTCAGCATATCTGCTCCAACACTCCTTTACTATAGAATGATTTCCCTTTCCCGCAGTTTTAAACCTGAAAATCATCTGAATGTGTCTTATGTGCAATAAAGGCTGCGTAATTCAACTACGCAGCCCTCATACTTTCTCGCATACTTCAGAAATACTTCTGTTTCCTGTCCCATAATCCGGCACCTCTAAGCTCCAGATATTCCTGATATGCCTTCTCAACAATCTGCTTCTCATTCGCAAATCGGAGCAGATGGTAGATTTCGTGGAACTTATAGTATCCTGAATCCACGAAAAATTCCTCTCTTTGAGGCTTGCTATGATAATTATCAGCCGTCATAAGATACCAATGTACCTCTTTGTTGACCATGTCCTCCGGTACTGTAAAATTATACTGGCTCTTTCCCACATATTTCACAATGGAGGCCCTCACATCAGCTTCTTCCCTGACTTCCCGCAATGCGGTCTGCTCATGGGTTTCCCCGGGCTCTACGGTTCCTTTCGGCAAAACCCAGCCCTCGTAACGGTTTTTGTAAGACTTATATAATGCAAGAATCTTACCTCGATGAATTACCACACCGCCACAGCTCGTTGCTTCTATCATGCTGCAATCCTCCTGTAATGCGTGTGTTTTTCTAAATGGTCATGTCTGTAAAAAGACAATACCTAATATGAAAATCAGCTGTTTACAGTATACCTCTTTTTCAGAAAACTGGCAACAGGGAATATTGATTTGCGAATAATATTATTATGATGATACCAGGGTCAAAAGGTCAAAAAGCCGATGCAAGCTCGCTTGCAAGAGGATTTTTGATCTCTTGACCCGCCAAAACATGAGTAAGTAGCCATTTTTCGAAGAAAAATGAGCGGATTACGAATGTTTTTGAGGATTGCGGGAGCAGCATAGCTGCGTAGCAATCCGGGGATCAAATGAGTGGCAAAAGACCTTTTGACACTCATGTCATATTATTCACCTTTCGCAGCAGCATTTGCCACATTTGCATAATAGGTGTCGAAAATCTGACCTGCGATTGGCACGGCTGCTTCACTTCCGGAACCACCATTCTCTACGATCACAGCTACCACAAGATCCGGGGCATCCACATTGGAATAACCGATGAACCAGGAATGGCTGTGGCCTTCCTCATCAAATTCTGCGGAACCGGTCTTTCCTGCCACTGTATAGCTTCTGCCGGAAAGGGAGGAGGCTGTACCGGAATCCACAACCTGTTTCATCAGTTTACCCAGAAGATTGGCTTCGTTGGAGCTCATCAGTCTCTTATAAGGAACAGGCTCTGTCTTTTTTACCGTGTCATTGCTGTCATTGACAACCTCATCAATCAGATATGGCTTCATAAGCACACCATCATTTGCAATTGCACAGGTGATCAGAGCCATATGCATAGGCGATACAAGCGTATTTCCCTGTCCGATAGCTGTCTGCATAATAAGAGGTGTCACGGATTTCTTATCCAGTGAAAAGCTGCTGGTCCGATAAGCGTTCAAGGGCAGGCTTTTGTTAAACAGAAGATCCTCGGCAGTCTGACGAAGGGAAGCACCGCCCAGATCAACTCCGATATTGGCAAAGGCACAGTTACAGGAGTTGGCAAAGGCACTGTAAAAGTCCTCCTGGCCGTGAACTGTATTGTGATAACAATGAATGGTATGATCCTCCAAGGTAATGCTTCCCTCGCAGAGATAATTGTATCCCTCAAAGGTCCCCTTGGTTCTGAAATAGTCAAGGGCTGTAACCACCTTAAAGGTGGAGCCGGGAGGGTAGGCACCATTGGTAGCACGATTCAAAAGGCTGCTGTCATTCTCATCATTAACCAAAGTCTGCCAGTTCTGTGCTATGGTATTGGGATCAAAGTCAGGCTTACTCACCTCCACAAGACGCTTTCCTGTGGATGGTTCAATCACCACCACAGCGCCTCTTCGATCTCCAAGGGCATTATATGCCACATTCTGAAGATTGGCATTCAAGGTGGAAATAACCGTATCTCCTGTGTTCTTGGTATTCAAAAACTCATTCTTCAGCTGGGTAAGGAAAAAGGAGTGAGAGGTCAGCAACGTAAAATTCGCCTCTGACTCCAGTCCGCTTTTCCCATTGGAATCATAGCCCACAACATGAGAAAACACGTTGGAATAAGGATAATTACGTGTCTCAGTCCCGTCCTCGCTCACATTGGTCTGTGCCAGCACCTGACCGTCTGCAGACATAATCTTGCCCCGGACTACCCGGTCAGAAAAAGAATCCTGCCTGGTATTATAAGGGCTGTTAATAAAATCATCGCTTTTGATGCCATCGAAATAAATCAGATACCCGATCATACTGATAAAGATGATTCCAAAGAAGATGGAAACAAAGGTATATTCTTTATTTCTGGCTTTGCGCTTTTTAGTAATCTCTTTCTGCCGCTGCCTCAGCAGCTCTCTGTCTCGCTCTCTTTGCTGCTTCTCGTCGATGTCTCTCAATTTCTTCGTCCTCGTCCTCTCTATAAATATACAGGCCCTGGATAATGGCAATCATCAGGATCACACACATAACGGAGCTTCCTCCGTAGCTTACCAGCGGAAGGGTCACACCTGTCATAGGAATGAATTTGGTCGCTCCGCCGATGGTCAGAAATACCTGGAATGCATATTCCGTGCCAAGTCCAATGGCGATCAGTTTATAAAACGGGTTCTTGATCTGCAGGGCAATCTCCACGATCGTAAGGAAAAAGCTCATGCATACAAGAATCAGACAGATTGCAAAAATACCGCCCATCTCCTCGCAGATCGCGCTGAAAATAAAGTCATTTTTTACAACCGGAATTTTCTCAGGGGAGCCCTGGCAAAGTCCCATGCCAAACCATCCTCCTGTACCGATTGCAAACAAAGACTGCACGATCTGGTATCCTTCATTGTGATAAACAGCCATAGGATCCTTCCATGCACTGACTCGCTCCCTTACATGTCCAAACAGGTAGTATGCGATCACAGCTCCTGCTGCACCGCCTCCAAGTCCGATTCCAAGATAAACAGGCTTCCTGGTGGATACATAAATCATTACCAGATAAGCTACAAAGAACACCACTGCACTTCCAAGATCCCTGGAGCACACCAGGATCCCCACGTGAAGTCCTGCCACTATAGTTGCCAGAACCACCTTCTTAAAGGTAACCTCCCTGGCAAGAAGAGATGCCATAAAAAATACAAAGGTGAGCTTGATCACCTCAGAGGGCTGAATGCCCATAAGGGAAAGCTTCGCTCCGTAGCTGGTCTGGGCCAGCACAAGAACTGCCGCCAGAAGGACCACGCCTATGCCGGCATAAACCCAGGTAAGATCCTTAAGAAATTTCATTCTGCGGATCATCACCGGAATCACCAAAGCCACTGCACTTACGCAGGCAACGATCAGAAGCTGCTTACTGGCAGATGCAATGTCCAGTCTGCACAGCATAATAAAGCCCACGCTGAGCAGCATGCACATATTATTCAGCAAAAGCATGGATGCATTCTTATAAATTCTGCGGTACAGAATCAGGATCGCAGCAAAATACACCATCATCTCCCCATAAAAAACGACCACCTTAAAGTCAAAGGTTTTCAAAAATATTACCACAAATGCAGTAAAGTCCAGAAAAAAGGTAAGTGAGATCTGAGTCTGCAAAAGCCCTTTTCTGTCAGATGTGTGCTTCCCAATCACAAGATAGTAGCACAAAACAGTATATATGATCATCAATGTCAGGATCACATATTTCGATAACTCAACAACAATATTAATCATACGCCTTTACTCGGCTCCTCTTTTAAAATGACCTTTTGTAAATTCATATTCCCGTGATGCTCTGCCCCCATGATAGGCAGCTGTAAAATCTGTCAGTATCTGCTGTATTTCCTTCTTGCTCTCTATGGTAAAGGACAGCCTCACTGCAGATACTCCCAGCTTCTTCACCTTGTCTGCTTCTTTTAGAAGACCATAGGGAAGACTATTATAGATGATATTATAACAGGGCCCCTCCGGCTTTGTATTTCCGGTTTTCCATGGATTGCAATAGCAGACTACAGGAAATTCCTTTTCGTAGCGATCCTTAAGAACAAGCCTGTCCTCCTGGCGATTACAGCCTGTAGTATTCTTCCGGACACACTGGGCACTGTGCATCAGCGGCAGTCTGCCGTAGACCATCATCTCACTACCTGTATTTTCTCTGTGGCAAAGCTCCTTCTCATTCAGCTCCAGCGGAACTGTATTGCGAAGTATCTTTTGACTTTTCCAGAAATGAATGGACTCATCATTCCATGTATACAAAGAATGATCCAGCACACATTTGTCTGCCAAGCCCATTTGTTCCAGGCGGCTGTAGGATTCCAGATTCCGTACCAAAAATCCTGTCATGCCTGCCTCCAGCCATTTTAGAAGCTGCTCGGTATAACCCTTAGGAGGATCTTCTCTTGTAATATGAGGCAGAGAAAGATACATCTCTTTTCCCCTTAAAAGGCCTGTCTGAAGGTATTTCTCCATCAGTATATAGGGCAGATAAATTCCTCTGATTCCCTCTGCCTGGCACAAAAGCTCTGCTGCCTCGTCTGTTTCGCAGGAAGCATAAATCGGAATTGGCCTGTCCGCCGTGCCAAAGTCTGTTCTCTGTTCTGGCACTGCTGCTTCTGTGGTCTGGTTAATTTTATTTCTTCTGTATTTCGCCAGAAGCTTCTCCTGCAGCTCTTCCAATGCCTGATGACGGGCCTCGTTCAGAGTCTTCATGGGAACAAATATACTCTCTCCCATCTGTATGTCCAGAGCTTCCCAGACAAATGGGGTATTTCCAAGTTTATCCATCTGCTGACGGATACGTTCCTTAGTTACCGGCTGGCTTTTTGCATACTGCACCTCGCCGACAAATGCGGTCGCACTCTCGCCCTGACAGGACAGGGTAAGGAACACAGGGGACTCCGGGAAAAGACTAAGCTCGCCTTTCACCGGCTTTTTAAGAGTCTTCGTCTGCAAAGATACCTCGCCGGTCTTCTTCTCATTGGTAAATGCCATCATACAAGGACCATTTCCCATCTGGTAATAGCCTGTACAGGAACCACCTCTGTTAAACAAATTCAAAAGATATTTTTTGTCTTTTTCATCTACCTTATAGCTATTTGAGCCTTTTTCAAAAAGAAGATCCAGGTATTTCCGATACATGCCTGTGACGCCTGCTGTATAGGCAGGCTGCTTCATTCTTCCCTCAATCTTAAGGGAAGTAACTCCTGCCTCAATAATCTGGGGCAAAATCTCAATCGTACAAATATCCTTCAGACTTAAAGGGCAAAATTCTCCTTTGCCATAATCCTGCGTTCGGAATCCCTTTACCTGATAAGGCAGTCTGCAGGGCTGCGCACAACGTCCTCTGTTTCCGCTTCTGCCGCCCAAAAGGCTGCTCATAAGGCACTGTCCGGAATAGCTGTAGCAAAGCGCACCATGTACAAAGGCTTCTATTTCAATGGGGCTTGCCTTGTGCATCTTCTGCAGCTCCTCTAAGGAAAGCTCCCTTGCCGCAACTACACGGGAAGCGCCAAGCTCTGCCAGCAGCTTCATTCCTTCCGGCCCTGTTATTGTCATCTGGGTACTGGCATGAAGATGAAGGTCTGAAAATTCCCGTTTCAAAAGTGCAAACACACCCATATCCTGCACGATAACCGCATCCAGGCCAGCTTCGTAATATGGGGTAAGATAGGAAACCAGCTCTTCTTTTAATTCTCTGTTTTTCAATAAGGTGTTAACTGTCAGGTACAGCTTTCTTCCATGAATGTGTGCCATATCAATGGCCTTAAGAAGCTCATCCTGGGTAAAATTCTGCGCATATGCCCTGGCTCCGAACATGGAACCGCCCACATAAACAGCATCTGCACCTGCTCCTATTGCCGCCTCAAAGCCCTCGTAGGAGCCGGCCGGCGCCAGCAATTCTATATTCTGTTTCAAAGTATTTCCTCCAATTCCGGATCGTGTTTATAAAAGAGAAAAGAGGAATCACCTAGGCAATCCCTCCTGCTTTTTATTTCAGCATTTCATCCAGTTCTTTCTCCAGCTCCTTGACCTTGCCCTCCAGAAGATTCTTCTCATCCATAGCCTCCTGCTCACTCTTCTGTGCTTCTTCAATCTGCATACGAAGAGAAATCAGCTCATGCTTCAGATCATACATCTCCTGGTCCTTCTGCTGCAGGTCAAGCTCATAGGTCTCTACCTGCTTCTTCGCCTTGAAATAATCGTCTGTTATGTTCAGGCTGAGAAGCATGTGCTTGGTCTCCATCGGCTGTCTGCCGTATCCCGGCACAGTCTCCAGCTCTCCTATCTTCTTATTCATATATGATGCCACCTGCTGGAAATATTCCTCTGATTCATATCCTCCCAGGGTAATGATCTTACCTCCGATGATCACCTGCGCTGTATTCTTGACCGCCATTCGTTCAAGCCTCCTGTATCTTTTATCCCATTCCGAACCCAGCCTATTCTCTGGCTGTCTGACTTCGGTTTTGCTTTTTCAATTATGTAATCCTTTTTATTATAATCGAAAAATGTAGAAAAGTATAGGATTTTTTACAAAATTATGAAAAGTGCCTGTTTTACTGGGGTTTCCGGACTCCTGTTTATCTTTTACCCCACTTTTTACCCCAATCCGTTTATTTTATGGAAAAAGGCAGCAGTTATAAAACTGCCACCTCATGAAATGCACCCTCTATCTGTTTCATTTCCTGCTGCTTCGTATTGGGAAGAACATGAGCATACAGATCCGCAGTCATGGCAAGGGAACTATGCCCCAGAATCATCTGCAGAGTCTTCATGTTTCCACCCTCTTCTATGTACCTGGTTGCAAATGTATCCCGGAAAGCATGATGAGTAAATCTCTCCATCTCCGTTCCCTGCTGCCGGAGCTGCCCCAGAACTTTGTCTATGGAATAACTCACTGTGTGGGATGCAATCGCCTTGGATCCATTGCTCCCCAGGAAGATGTTATTGCTCAGTTTTCTTGCGAAAATGTCCCCGTAGAAAATAGCAATCTTATCCTTTTGCATTTGCAGAATCTTTTTTATTGTATCGTTCATGGGAATATCTCGCTTGCTGGTCCCGGATTTTGGTGTTGTTTCCTCGATTCCTCCGCCTTTCTTCCGGGAAACTGTCTTGGTGACATGGATCACGTTGTTTATGTAATCTATATCGCCCCACTTCAAAGCATTAATCTCATTAATTCTCATACCGGTACAAAGGGAAAAGCAAAAGAATTCATACAACCATTCATTCCTTGCACCCTGCAGAAATGCCAATTGTTCCTCTCTGGTCAATGCCCGGTGAATGGTCTCACTTGCATCTGGCCTGTCGTCTGTTCGCAATGGCTTTATACCGGCAGCAGGATTCTTGGTAATGATCTCATCTCTGACGGCTTCATTCAACACGGATTTCAGCACAACCAGAATCCCATTTACTGTTGAAGCGCAAAGCTTCCCAGACAATTCCTGTTGAAGCTTCACCACTACACGCTTTTCTATTTTCTGCACTTTTGTCTTTCCCAGGACCGGTTTGATATGATTGTCATATCTTGACCGTATTTCTTTAATGCTGCTATTCTTCACCACCCCGCCCCTGGATTTTTCCCATTCATCAAAATAAGCATCCAGAGTAAGGTTTTTATTTTCGTTATACAGTCCTGCTTTTATTGTCTCACGCAGCTCTGTTTCATTCTCTGCACATTCTTTTACAGTATGGCCATAGGCACTATATCGTTTTCCATTTACTGTGAAACGCTTCTCAAATAAGCCATTTTCCTTTTTTCGCATTCCTGATGGGATTCTTGCCATTATGTGTCACCATCCTTTCTATGCTCCAAAGGGCAGCAGTTACGCCGCCCTCTGATTATCCTAACAATCTTAATACATAAGCATGAATTACTTTTAGCCAGTGAAGATTGTTGCATTTTTGAATCATTTTAATAGTTTCTTCCTTGTAATCCATATTAGTACCCCCACTGTTTCTTAAATGAGACAATTACGTTATATAAAAATTTCAGAAATTTCTCATTCTGGATTTCATTCAGAAAAGTTTCAATTTCTTTCTTATAGTCCATGCTACGCCTCCACCGCTTTTACATTATCCTTAATCCGCTTTATCATCAGATAATTTGCAAGGTTATGTACTCTTTTGAGATCTTCCAGATCATTCATCATTAAAGCATCTGTAATCAGCAAGAAACGCTCCTGGTCTTCCTCTGGCAGCTCCATAAATGCTTCATTACTGGAACAAGCTACTTGAAAGAGTTTTGCCAGTTCGTAGGTGTGCTGTAATGATCTTCTATCTTTGTTAGCCTGGACAACGTCCATAATTGCTTTTCTGCAAGGAACCTGAGTTAATGTGCATTTCTTCATCATTCTTCCCCCTCGCTTAATTTTTTC
>CAKRKL010000069.1 GCA_934358405.1 uncultured Blautia sp. | reverse complement strand
GTTCTCTGGTTTTTTATGGTCAATATTCATTGGCATTTCCTCCATTTTCTGTCAACTGTTATTTACTTTAGCATTTCCGAGTATAAATATCAACATTCTGCAGGAAAATTTATAAACTTTTCACTCTTTTCATTCTTCTTTTATTTCCACGTCTCATCTGAATTATATCAAAAAGCTTTCTGCCAAATATTCGTCACACCTTGCGGAATTTTGCCAGTCAACTCAAAAATATTTTTTATACAAATTCAAAATTTTCTCTTGCACAATACAACCTTTTATGCTATTATATGTTTTGTTTAAACGCCGGCATGTCGGAATGGCAGACGAGGCAGACTCAAAATCTGTTGTAGGCAACTACGTGTGGGTTCAAGTCCCACTGCCGGCATTTTCTCATAAAACGTAAGATATGTAAATCCCGTAAAGCCTTTGATTTACGGGGTTTTTTATTACCTTGAATTTCAGGAAATATCAAAAATCATCAAAATTCTGCCCCACATTTGCCCCCCGCAATGCCTGGAATCCAACTGTCTTAAGCCACTTACGCACATAGGGTGCCAGAAATAGTGCCCACCTTTGCATGATTTTTTCATAATCATATTGACTTCCCTCATGAAAACAATCTATTATATAGGTATAGTGATAGCTGAAAATATTCATGTTGTCGAAAAGGTTTAATACTATTGACGCTAGAAGAAAGGATGATTGCCTTATGATGTATCCATTTATGACGTTAAATGATGATACCGAAATTACTCACTCTGAGATGAAACCAGATGGAAAGGTAAAAGTCTATATCGAGACACCAGATGATTTCGGTGGTTTTCATAACGCTACATGTTGGCTCCCAGATTATACCTGGGAAAGTATCAAAGGGTATTCCTGTACAGAAATAAATTACTTTGATGAATTTGTTCATTCGGTAGCACATCTTATTATAGAACTTTCGCAAAAAGGTGGTTTTAACAATACCTCAAATATTTCATTTAAAGGAGATGATTCTATGCCGGAATTAAGTAGATTTGAAGGAATGGTCATCAAAATGTTATTTAATGACACTGTCCAGCACAATAAACCACACGTCCATGTTACTTATGGAGAATACAGAGCTTCTGTCGGTATTGACGGCGAGCTACTCGCTGGATCACTTCCACAGAAGCAATTCAGAATGTTGGTTGGCTGGCTTGCCCTACACGAAGATGAAGCTTATGCAGCCTGGAACAAAGCAGTTCGCGGCGAACACTTTGACAAAATCAAACCATTACAGTAAGGAGGGAATTTTATGTTCACATTGAATGGAATTGTATATGCCAGTGAAAAACCAGAAAACATCCAGATACTTTCTGCAAAACCTCTGGATGATATGATGATGCTTCTTACTTTCTCCACGGGAGAACAGCGCTTGTTTGATGCAACCATTTTGAATGGTCCTGCATTCGCTCCGCTGTCTGATAAGAAGATTTTTAAGGATTGCAAAATAGTAGATGGTGTTGTTACCTGGATGAACGAGGACATTGACTGTGCTCCTGAATACATGTATGAGCACAGCTACGCTTATCCGGCTTTACAGTCGGCAATCTAATTTTATAAGAGAAAAACCGCCCCAGTGTTACCAGTGTGTCGAGCACATAAAAAATAGCCGTCCTAACCAACGGCTATTTTTCAACTAACTATTCTTGATGTCATTCTGAAACACTTGCAAATTTTCCTTCATCCTCCAGCAGCTTCTCAAAAACAGGGAAGCAGTCAAAGGTTGCAAAATAATCTCTCGGGGTCTCTGCACGGCGGATCATATCAAAGGTTCCATCCTCATGAAGAAGGATCTCTGCCGATTTCAGCTTACCATTATAGTTATAACCCATGGAAAAACCATGTGCGCCAGTATCATGGATTACCAGGTAATCTCCCATGTCAATTTCCGGCAAATAACGGTCAATGGCAAATTTATCATTATTCTCACAAAGAGAGCCCGTAATATCATACAGATGATCGCAGGGACAATCCTCCTTGCCAAGTACTGTGATATGATGATAAGCGCCATACATAGCCGGACGCATCAGGTTTACTGCACAGGAATCTACTCCGATATATTCCTTATGGGTATGCTTCTCATGGATTGCTTTTGTTACCAGACAGCCATAGGGTCCCATCATAAAGCGTCCAAGCTCTGTGTAAATTGCTACATCTCCCATTCCCTCCGGAACAAGAATCTCTTCATAGACCTTACGTACACCTTCTCCGATCACACGGATATCATTAGGTGTCTGTTCCGGACGATAAGGAATACCGATACCACCGGAAAGATTGATAAACTTAATGTGCGCTCCTGTCTCCTTCTGAAGCTTAACAGCAAGCTCAAACATCACCTTTGCAAGCATTGGGTAATATTCGTTCGTTACAGTATTGCTGGCAAGAAATGAATGGATACCAAACTCCTTTGCGCCCTTGCTTTTAAGGATACGGAAAGCATCAAAAATCTGTTCCGTTGTCATACCGTATTTGGCATCTCCCGGATTGTCCATAATATCATTGCTGATCTTGAATACTCCGCCTGGATTATAGCGGCAGCTGATAATTTCCGGAATCCTGCCTACAGCCTTTTCCACACTCTCAATGTGAGTGATATCATCCAGATTAATAATTCCGCCAATTTCATCTGCATACTTAAACTCTTCGTTCGGAGTATCATTGGAGGAAAACATAATGTCTCCCTTTCCGCAGCCGATTGCCTTGGAAAGCATAAGCTCTGTCATGGAAGAGCAGTCACAGCCACAGCCATATTCCTGCAGAATCTTAATGAGAAATGGATTAGGTGTTGCTTTTACGGCAAAAAATTCCTTAAATCCCTTATTCCATGCAAATGCTTCCTTTAAAGCCTGTGCATTCTCACGGATTCCCTTCTCATCATAGAGATGGAACGGTGTAGGATACTTCTTTGCAATTTCCTGAACCTTCTCCAGTGTTACAAAAGGTGTTTTTTTCATAATAGTTTCTCCTCGTTTATAAAATGTACAGCTATCTGTTACTTAGCCTCAATCACATGAAGCATGTTGGTAACAGCACCCTCCCTGGTCATATTCGTAGCCGGATCTCCTACAGTAAACACGATCAGATCTCCCTTCTTCGCAAGACGCTTTCTGCGGACAACGCTCATGGCCTGGGAAATAATATGCTCTGTGGAATCCTTCTCATAGCCCTTCAGCGGAGTCACACCCCAAACCAACTGCAGTCTGTGAAGAACCGTATCACTTGGCGTAACTGCATAGATAGGAACTGCCGGACGGAAGTTGGAGATCAGTCTGGCCGTTCTTCCGCTAAAGGTAGGCGTTACAATAGCCTTTACCTTCAAATCTCTTGCTGTTTGTACTGCTGCAAGCCCCACAGCACTGGAAACACGACTCTCTCCGCACATATTGCGGCCATGTGTGTAAGACTCGTAATTCAGATGAGGCTCTGTATTCTGCGCAATCTCTACCATCATTTTCAGTGCTTCCAGCGGGTATTTACCTGCCGCGGTCTCACCTGACAGCATAATTGCATCTGTACCGTCATAAATAGCATTTGCAACGTCTGCAACCTCTGCTCTTGTTGGACGCGGATTGCGGATCATGGAATCCAGCATCTGTGTAGCTGTGATAACCGGAACGTAATTTTCATTACATTTACGGATGATCATCTTCTGAATGTAAGGAACCTCACTTGGAGGGATCTCCACTCCAAGATCACCTCTGGCAACCATAATTCCGTCTGCGGCCTTAATGATCTCATCAATATTTTCAACACCTTCTGCATTCTCAATCTTGGCAATAATACCAATATCCTGACCGCCGTTTTCATCCAGAAGCTGTCTGATTTCCTTGATTGCCTTTGCGTCCCGGACAAAGGAAGCCGCAATATAGTCAAATTCCTGCTGAATTCCGAACAGAATATCAGCCTTATCCTGCTCTGTAATTCCCGGAAGCTTCACTTTCACATAAGGGACATTGATTCCCTTACGCTCACCAAGCTCACCTCCATTTAAAACACGGCAGACAATGTCACAGTTCTTTATATTCTCGATTTCCAGCTCGATCAGACCGTCATCGATCAGAATCTTGCCGCCTTTTTTTACATCCTTATACAGATTCTCATACGTAATGGCAACACGGGTTTCATCTCCCTCTATGTCACCTGTGGTAAGTGTAAATTCACTTCCTGTTTCCAGCATAACCTTCTTATGATCTTTCAGAAGCTTGGTACGGATCTCGGGTCCCTTGGTATCAAGAAGCATGGCAACAGGAATATTCAGCTCTTCCCTCAGATTCTTGATCATGTCCACTCGCCCTCTGTGTTCTTCATGAGAGCCATGGGAAAAATTAAAACGGGCAATATCCATTCCGGCACGCATCATAGCTTTCAATACAGTTTTCTTACTGGAGGCCGGTCCCAGAGTACAGATGATTTTTGTTCTTTTCATAGCAGTTTATCCCTCTGTTTGTAATAGTTTACAGAACTTCACATCTATAGTGAGTTCCCAGGATCCCAGGGAAGCAAAAGCATCTGCTCCACCCCGGATTCTGTTTAAAGTATGTGCCAAAGCATATTGAAAAGGCTCTACTTCACATGTGTATGAGTAAAAAGATGGTCCTGGCAGTACTCATAATTTCCGTTACATCTGGAACAGAAACGAAATTCCAGATTGGGATCATCAAGCTCGGTGCGCCCGCAAATTGCACATTTATGCTTGGTCAGTGCACCACCGCCTGATCCGGTACGTCCTCTTGGCTCCATCGCCCTGCGAAATTCATTCCTTCTGTGGACCTCCTTCGGATTATACCGGCTGAAATCCTTACTTCCAAAGTAAAAAATAATGAAGTTCAACAGTGAAGCCACAATAGGGATCACCAGATACCATGCACCTGCCATAACGTACTGAATCATTTCATATGCAACAATCACTACATAGAAAACCGCCATCCACTTCATCTTCACCGGAATAATAAACATAAGAAGAACCGACATATCCGGATAGCACATTGCATATGCAAGGAATGTGGACAAGCTGATATAATAGGTGGAGAATACGCTTCCTACCAGAACATTTCCTCCAAGAAGGAAGTATAAAATAAAAGCGCCTATAATTGTAAACAGGATTCCTGAAAAAATATACAAAGTATATTTAAAGGTACCAATGGTACGCTCCAGTGACGTTCCGATCGGATAATAAAAGAATAAAACTGCAATCGCAAACCAGAGTACACCTGCAGTACTTGGCGGATACAAAACCCATGTCACCAGTCTCCATATCTGTCCACGCAAAATATACGCCGGCTCCAGACTCAGCCAGTTCAGAAGGCTTGGATTTATGATCGTAAGCGCATAGCCAATCACGTAACAAACAATAATGTAAACTGTCAGATTGGGAATTCCGAATCTTCCATATTTGCGTTCCCACTTGTCAATAAATTTCATGTAATCCTCCATTCTCTGATGATCAGAAAAATTTCTTCTTGGATAGAATCACTGCCGCCACAATACTTACCAGAACGGACAACACGATTACCACTAAAAATCCCCATTTATCTGCTGAAAAAGGCATTCCTGCAGGACTTAGGTTCATGCCGTAGGCACTGAACACAATGGTTGGAATACTCATAACAATGGTAATGACAGATAAAACCTTCATAACCACGTTCAGGTTATTGGAAATAACAGATGCAAAGGTCCCCATCATACTACTCAGGATACCGCTGTAAATGTTCGCCATCTCAATTGCCTGCTTATTCTCTATGATAACATCCTCCAGAAGATCTGTATCCTCCGGATACTGCTTGATACTCTCTACTTTCAGAAGCTTCTCCAGCACTACCTCATTGGAACGAAGAGAGGTTGTAAAATAAACCAGTGATTTCTCCAGCTCCAAAAGCTCCAGTAATTCCTGATTCCTGGTAGACATATGAAGCTTCTCTTCTACCTGCTCGCTCTTCTTATCTATAATTCGCAGATAATGCAGGTACATAGTCGCATTGCGATACAGAATCTGCAGAATAAATCTGGTCTTCATATAAGTGAAAAAGTTCCGCACCCTTCCTTCCATAAAACGGGTAAGTACCTGCGTATCCTCCAGGCATACGGTAATGATCATTTTCCTGGTGACTATAATACCCAGAGGGATGGTGCCGTACCAGTCCTTGTCATTACGTTCCTCAATGATCGGAACATCTACAAGTATCAGGGTGTAATTATCTTCCACTTCGATACGGGAACGCTCTTCTTCATCAAGAGGTGCCCGAAGATCATCCACTTCAATTCCAAATCGCTCGGATATCTCAAATATCTCAGTTGCAGTAGGATTGGTCATCGCAATCCAGCAATCCTCCTGTGGCTCCTGGATTTCATGAATTGCCCCCTCTATTGTCTTGAAAACCCTTACCACAATCTGCACTCCTTCCATCACAAAAATACAGTTTCCATTATAATTTGTACAAGAAATTTTGTCAATTCTAATAGATTCGGTTTACAAATTTTTAGCATTTCGCTATAATGTCTTTAATAATACATTCGTACTTTAATACGATATAGTCAAAAAACAGAAAGGATTTTACGCCTATGAGTCAGTCAACATTCGGAAAAAAATTCACAGTAACTACCTGGGGAGAATCTCACGGCAAGGCACTTGGGGCCGTTGTGGACGGAGTACCTGCAGGGCTTTTCCTTACAGAGGCCGACATTCAGGTTTATCTGGATCGCAGAAAGCCTGGGCAGAGCCGCTACACCACATCCCGCAGTGAGGGTGATCAGGTAGAAATCCTCTCCGGCGTATTCGAGGGCAGGACTACAGGAACTCCCATCTCCCTGATCGTGTATAATAAGGATCAGCGTTCCCAGGATTACGGAAATATTGCCCAGACTTACCGTCCCGGACATGCGGATTTTGGCTTTGACAGCAAATACGGTTTTCGGGATTACAGAGGCGGAGGCCGCTCCTCCGGACGGGAAACCATCGGCCGGGTAGCAGCCGGTGCCATTGCAGCTAAGATTCTTAAAGAGCTTGGCATTACCCTGCAGACATATACAAGCTCTATCGGACCTGTTTCCTGCCAGGGCTTTCATCCTGAGGTGATTTTGGAGAATTCTTTTTATATGCCGGATATGGTTGCCGCAAAAAAAGCAGTCCAGTATCTAGAGCAGTGCATGAGAAAGAATGACAGTGCCGGCGGCGTGATCGAATGCCGCATTAACGGTGTTCCGGCAGGTATCGGAGACCCTGTTTTTGGCAAGCTTGACGCAGCATTTGCGCAGGCACTGATGTCCATTGGCGCAGTCAAGGCTGTGGAAGTCGGTGACGGCGTAAAGGTTTCTTCCATGAAAGGCTCCACGGATAATGACGGTTTCCACATGGAAGACGGCAAGATCACAAAAACCACCAATCACGCCGGAGGTATCCTTGGCGGCATCAGTGACGGCGGACAGATTCTTCTTCGCGCCCATGTAAAGCCTACTCCGTCCATCTCTCAGGCACAGCAGACTGTCACCAGGACCGGAGAAAATATTTCCATCGAAATCAAGGGACGCCACGACCCGGTAATTGTGCCAAGGGCTGTTGTGGTAGTGGAAGCCATGGCTGCTATCACCCTTGTAGATGCCATGTTCTCAAACATGAGTGCAAGAATGGATTATGTAAAGGATTTCTATCTGTAGGCTACATTATGCCCACAGCATTTATACATAAAAAACAAGGACAGTTATCTGCGTCTTGCGCTTAGATAGCTGTCCTTGTTTTTATACATGTCAGTCTATATTCTGGATATCTTCTCCGTCCGGAACCGGCCAGATATTAATGCAGTTCGGGGTTTCAATCTTTCTTGGTTTCCCCTTCATCACAATAATATTCTTCTCATAGTCTACCTTGAAGGTGGTTATGCTATTGCTGGAATGGTTCGCAACAGCAATGTGCTGATTATCCGGGAAGATCACCAGATCCTTAGGATAATCGCCGCTTACAGGAAGCACAAATTTGCGATCCAGAAGTCCTGTCTCATCGTCAACCTCAAACATGGCAACTGTATTCTCTCCTGCGGTAGTACAGAACAGATGCTTGCCATCCGGTGCAAGTGCAAGTCCGGAGGCTGCATTGTGGCAGACATCACCCGGCTCCTGCTTCGCCAGCGTGGATACGCTCTGAAGCAGTTCAAACTCAGGAGCATCACCGCTTCCGTCATAGCTGTACACCTTAATCTCATTGCTCAGCTCAAAAAGAATGTATGCAAAGCGTCCGTCTGCGCTGAAGCGGATAATACGCGGACCGCTCTCTCTCTTGCAGCGGACAATATCTACAAGCTCCAGCTTATTTGTACGCTTATTGATACGATACACCTTTACCTGGTCGATGCCGTTGTCTACTGCACAAAGGTACTTATTATCCGGTGTGGGACGAACACAGTTTACATGCGGACGGAAATTTCGCTCAGCTACGCTTCCAAGTCCTGTATGGAATACGCCATCCATAACACTTCCAAGACGTCCGTCCTTATGTGTGTGTACAACGGTCACCTTGCCGTCATGATAACCAGCCACATAAAGATATTTGCCATCAACGTCCGTTGCAAGGAAACAGCCTCGCATGCCGTCGATATCAACACTGTTGATACGGGACAGATCGCCATTATGATCGCGTTTAAATACCGCAACACCTTCGTCCTCAATAGAATAGAGATACTTACCGTTCTTGGACACTGCGGTATAGGACGCATTGCTGACTTCCACTTCACTTCTCTCTGTGAGAGTACCCTCTTCCAGGTTCACATCGTAAACCTGAATTCCCTTGCTGGTTCCGTGAGTATAGGTACCTACATAAGCCACATATTTCTTCCCCATTTGTCTAGCCTCCTACAGTCTCATTTCTGGAAACCATTTGCTTTCGCTGCTTTTCCGTTCTCAATCTGCAGCGGTCCTGGTTACTGTTCAGTACATTCCCAGTAACTGATTTGGTTTCTTTTATGTAATTTGTAACTGAATTATACCACACCCGGTTTCAAAGAACAAGCTTTACTGCATCCAGAGTTTCCATAATAATTTCATCTGTGTGGGCAGCAGATAAGAACATTGCCTCAAACTGGGAAGGTGCCATGTGGATTCCCATTTTCAGCATTTTCTTAAAATACTCTGCAAAGGCCTTGGTATCAGAGGTTTTGGCGGAAACATAGTCCACTACAGGCTGCCCGGTAAAGAACAGACTTCCCAGGGAGCTGATGTGGTTCATCTGTACCTTCAGGCCCTTTTCCCGGGCAATTTTTTCCATGCCGCCGTAAAGCATCTGGCCTTTGGCTTCCAGTTCTTTATAAATTTCCTGATGATCGTATAAATATTTCAGCTGGGTCAGACCTGCTGCCATGGCAACCGGGTTTCCGCTTAAGGTTCCTGCCTGGTAAACCTTTCCTGCCGGGGAAACCAGCTCCATCACGTCTCTTCTTCCGCCGTAAGCGCCCACAGGCATTCCTGCGCCGATGATCTTACCGTAGGTCACAAGGTCCGGAGTTACGCCAAAATACTGGGCTGCGCCCCCAAATGCCAGACGAAATCCTGTGATAACCTCATCGAAAATAAGAAGTGCATGATACTGATCACAAAGAGCCCGAAGCCCCTCAAGGAAGCCCTCGCATGGAGGAACCACACCCATGTTGGCTCCAACTGCCTCCACGATCACAGCTGCCACCTGGCCGTCTGCCTGTTCAAAAAGAGCCTTCACGCTGCCAATGTCATTGTAAACTGCCAGCATGGTATCCTCTGTGCATCCCTTTGGCACGCCTGCGCTGTCCGGCACGCCGCTTGTCATGACACCGGAGCCAGCACTTACCAGCATGGCATCGCTGTGTCCGTGATAGCAGCCTGCGAATTTGATAATCTTATTTTTCCCGGTAAAGCCTCTGGCAACACGGATGGCACTCATAACAGCCTCTGTTCCGGAATTGACCATACGGATCATGTCCACATGAGGGATCCTCTCGCAGATAAACTCTGCCATCTCCACCTCAATCTCAGTGGCACAGCCAAAGCTTAAGCCGTTCTCACATGCCTTTAACACACTTTCCCGGATGGCCGGGAAATTATGGCCAAGGATCATCGGTCCCCAGGAATCAATGTAGTCAATATAGCGGTTGCCGTCCACATCGTAAATGTAGCAGCCGTCTGCCCTGTCAATAAATCTTGGTGCCTCTCCGATGGATCCGTAGGCACGCACCGGGCTGTTTACGCCTCCTGGAATCCTTTTTACTGCTCTTTCAAAAAGCTTCTCAGACTTTGTCATCAGCCGATTCTCCCTTCGTCCATCATTTTTGCGATTTCCTCTGCAAAATAGGTGATATAGATCTGGGCACCGGCACGGTATGCGCCAACTGCCATTTCCCCGATAATGCGCTCTTCATCGATCCAGCCCATTTTGGCTGCTGCTTTTACCATGGCGTACTCGCCGCTTACGCTGTATGCAGCTACCGGAACATTCACAGCCTTGGAAATCTCAGATACCATATCCAGATAGGACATTGCCGGCTTCACCATAATAATATCTGCGCCCTCTTCAATATCTGCAAGAGCCTCCTTCATCCCCTCTCTTCTGTTGTGGAAATCCATCTGGTAGCTCTTGCGGTCGCCAAATGCCGGGGCACTGCCTGCTGCATCACGGAACGGGCCGTAGAAAGCAGAAGCATATTTCACCGCATAGGACATGATCGGGATATTGGAAAATCCGCCCTGATCCAGTTCCTTACGGATTGCTGCCACACGGCCGTCCATCATATCAGAAGGCGCGATCATATCGGATCCTGCCTGTGCGTGGGACAGGGCTGTTTTTGCAAGAAGCTCAAGGGTCTTGTCATTGTCCACATCATGGCCGCAAAGCACGCCGCAGTGTCCGTGGGAAGTATACTCGCACATGCAGACATCTGTTACATAATACATTTCCGGAAATCTTTCCTTGGCAGAACGAAGGGCTTTCTGCACAATGCCGTCCTGGGCATAGGCACCGCTTCCGATCTCATCCTTATGATCCGGAATTCCAAAAAGCATGATGCTGCTTACTCCTGCTTTTTCCAGCTGCTCTAACTTATAAGGAAGACGGTCCAGGCTGTAACGGTACTGGCCCTCCATAGACGGAATTTCTTCCTGAATTCCATTTCCTT
>CAKRKL010000068.1 GCA_934358405.1 uncultured Blautia sp. | reverse complement strand
AAACGATTATAAATAGAATCTCCACCTAAGCCTGTGAGACAAATCAGCTGAGTATTGGTTTTCTTCGCCATATCCATAAGTGGAATCAACAGATGGGATGCATTTGTCTGTGCAAAGGGATTGTCCATGATCAGAACTTTTCCTTCATTTCTGTCAGCAAAAATGTCAGTGTCATCCTTCCTCATGTAGTACAGAAGGCTGGACAAAATAACAAACGCAGATAAAAATCCCTCACCGCCTGAGTTTCGTGCCACCTCTTTCCAGGTAATCGGATATTCCCTTTGAGCTTCAATTTTGTAAAGATGAATCTGCACATTTCCAATTCCCACAACCTGATCATAAAGATTTTTTGTAGTAATGCTGGAGCCGAAAAACTCCTGTGCATTTTCATTTTTCTCGAAAATCTCAACACCCTCCATAGTAACCTTATCTATAAAGTCTTCCAGGCGAAGATGATAAAGTCCGGCATTTTCTTCCCAGTCAGGAAGTTGTATCTTTAGCATTTTCACAGATTTTTCCCGGATTGTAATAGTTGAATTATGATCGATTTTTCCAAGATTTCTATGGATTTCCTGAACATAATCCTCCATAAGCTCTACGATTCTTTCCTTTTCTCTTTCTACTACAGAAATATCCACTTCAAGCTTTTCCATAAGACTGTCATAGGACTGCACCGTTGTTTTCAGCTGAATCAGTACCCGCTCTGCGTCCCCGGAAAGCTCCAGCATCTGCTCCAGCGGCTTTCTGTAAAAATCATCCTGAAAAGATTCCATGCGGATAATTTTGTTTAACAGCTGTACCAGTTCTTCTTTTCGCAGTCTGGTATCCCGGAGTTTCTGATTGTAATCACGAATGAGAATTCCCTTGAAGTTTCTTAATTCTACTGCCGTCATGTCAGAAGAAACAGGTTCCCATTCCTCTGTTTCCACAGGAATCAGCTCATTGTATTCTGACAATGCAGTTAAGTTTTCCTCATAACTTCGAAGCTTTCCGTTCAGGAAATCCCCATGCTTTTTTTCTTCTTTTATCTGAAAGAGAAGCTGATTTCTTCGTGCCTGGAAATCCTGTCCCTGAATTTCATTTTGAGGTAATGGTTCCTCCATGCCGCATACCAGGCGGATTCGTTTCATCAGCTCACTGATCTTACTTTGTGCAACAGCTGCTTTTTTATCAGCATCATTCCATTGCAGATCTTTTGTCTGAATTTTTCGTTCAAGCTCTTCCAGCATTACCTCCTGATGGGTTTCTTCCTTACGGTCGTAAAGTACGTTTTCCCACTGCTTTGGCTTTAAGCCATACTTTTTCTGAAGATGCTCCAGTTCTTCTTTTTCCCGCTGGTAACGTCCTGCTGCTTTCATTTCCTGCGCTTCCAAATCCTTAAGCTCCTGGGAAAGAACTGAGGTGATTGCCTCATAGCGTGCTTCCATCTGTTCAGGCGACATGCTTTCATCTAATTGGAATTTCTGTTCTGAATTCTCGTAGGCAGCATATCTGGTAAGCTTTCCATTAAGCCGTTCTTCTTCCCGGCTCAGCATGTTTATACTATATTCCAGCGTCTTTTTTTCTTCCTGAAGCTTCTCCTGCCTGTCTCTTGAGAGCTTTTGGTTTTCCTGATAGCGAGCCTCTTCTTTTTTACATTTTTCTAATAAGCCTCGATTACTTTCGTAAGACTCGTAATCCTTTTTCAGCAGCTTAAAGTCCTCTAGCTTTTGCCGCTGACGCTGAATTTCTATTCCGGTGTTTGTAATAAAAGATTGTAATTCTTCATGCTCTCTTTTCAGTTTTTCCAGATTCTGGGCATCATCTCTTATTTCCTTTTCCAGATATTTTTTATCTTCATCCAGCTTCTTCAAAGTTTCCTGCACTTCCAGCCAATTTTCCTTTGTCACTGCCTGGTTTTTAATCATTTCCTGGCGCTGAAAATACTCTGCATATTCCTTTTTACGAAGAGAAATAAGCTGTCCGTTTTTTTCCAGCTGCTGCTTTTTCTCCCAGATCATTGCCTGAAGCTTCTCTTCATCCAGCAGATTTTCATTAAAAAGAATATAAAAACTGATTCCCGGAAATCTTACGATTTTCTCAGTATATTTTTCCTGCACTTCCTCAAGTCTTTCCCGTTCTACAATAGGCACCGGAAAAGAGGTACAAATATTTTTGCCGTTTTTTCCAAGCTTTTCCATCTCCTGTCTGGTAAGGATCAGGGCATATGGCAGAAATGGATTTTTATGCACAAGCTCCTGGTTTTTCTTCCTGGAATAGCCATTCTTTTTCAGCCATTCCATGCCGTATACTGCATGGATATCCAGATTTGTCAGTTCCTTTTCCAGTTCTTCCGGCAGCTCCAGAACTTTGCCGCTGGTAAGACCTGTATATTCCTTTTCCAGTATGTCCTCTTCTTTTTCCAGATTTCTTCTAAGTTCCTCCAATTCCCGCAATTTTCGTTCTGAAGTATTTAGAATTTTTTCCTGGTCCAGAAGATAGCGTTCTTCTATATCCAGATATTTCAGTACAATTTTTCTTTCTTCTAATTCTTTTTCGTAAGTCTGATATCTGCCTGTCTGATTCTGAATTTCTGTTTTTTTGTGAATCAAGGCTTCTTTTTTATCTTCAAGTTTTCGTTCCTGTCCGCGAATTACTTCCTTGTCTGCTTCCCATTTTTTCTGGCTTTCAGTGCGTTCCCGCACCGTTTTTTCCAGCTTCTGTTCATAAATCTGCTGATGAATCTGAAGAGCTCCTGCTTCATAGCTGCCAAGAATATTACGTCTTAGCTCTTCCTGATATTTGGAATTATACTGTTCCTCTATGCGGCTGTATGCCTCAATCTGACTTTCCAGTTTTCCCTTTCTTCCAAAGCAATCGCGTATTTTTTCTTCTAGCTCCTGAACTTTTCTTTCTTCTTCAAAGGCCTCTTCTTCTGCCTTTTTTGCTCTTTCATTTTTTATGCTTTGCTGTTGACGATTGTTCTGAAGCTGGTCTTCGAAAAAGCCTTTCAATAAAAATCCAAGAGCTTTACGCTCCGGTTCCAGGTCTTCCCCCTGCTGTCTCGCCACAGCAATTTTCTCACGAAGAAGCTCCAGTTCCTCTTTTTCTTCATCTGCTGCGCACTGTCCTCTGGCACATATTAAGATATGCAGATTTTTCTTTATCTTAGACGCCTCTTCCTGAAGATTTTCCCGCTCCATATCAATCATATCACGGTCACTAAGATGAAGATTTTTTTCTCTCTCACTCTCATAAACCTTACTGGAAAGCTCCTCGTATTCTACCCGTGCAACATCCTTATCCAGATTTTCCATCTGTTCCTTTGAAGAATCATATTCTTTTTGTGTTTCATTTAAAAGCTCATTCACATCATGGATAAACCAGGCAATTTTGTTTTCCTGTTTTCTCTCTTCGTTTTCAGCAGTCTGATATTCTTCTGCTCTTATACGAATAGATTCCGCCTCTTCTTTAAATGCACGAATATTGTCTCTTCGTTTGATTTTTGAGCGGTTATCCTTATATTGTCCGGCATATTTTTCCAATATGGATTGGAACTCACGAATACGATTTTTCTCTTTATTCAGCTTGCTCTCGATTGCTTCTAAGAACCACTTTTCTGTCAGACCTTTTTCATCTTTACAGTCAGAAAAAAGATCAGACAAACCGGACTCTTTCACGTTAATTTTTTTAATGATTGTTTCCCATTCTTTGTAATTGATCTGATATTCCATCAGCTTATCAAAATATTGTCGGGACTGGGCATAATTAGTCAGATCATAGTAAAAGAATTTCATATCCCTGTCTTTTTTGTAGCTCTCAAACAGCAGTTTACAGGAATTATAATTCTTCAAAATCATTTCCTTTTTTCCCTTTTCAACCACCGGAAGATGATTAATATCCTGGATACAGGATTCCTGATATTCACTTACAATGCCGATAATATCCAGATTATCCTTTTTATCTTCCTGAATATCCTGGGCTTTTCTGACCATAAGACCTGTAAGGACATATCCTGCGCCTTGATCAAGTGCCCATTCAACCAGAATAAAAGAAGGTTTATTGGTTGTAAAATAGCTTTCAAACAGACGATCCTTGGTATTTCGATATCTCTGATGAACAAAAGGAGCTGTGAGCATCTGCACAAGTACTGATTTTCCTCCGCCGTTCTGAAGAGAAAGCAAGGTACTTTCCCCATTGAAATACATGATTTCATCACTGATGCGATATGCATTGTTATTATAATTCACGTTAATCAGACGTACTGCATTAATCTTACTCATCCTTTGCCACCCCCAGCACTCGGAGAACTCTCTGATAATGATTCTGGTTCAGAAGATTCCAGTCCATAAAATTGTCCAGCTTTCTGGTTGTTTTTATCATCTCGTCCTGCTCTACATATTCAACCAGTCCTTGTTTCTGAAGAAACATCAGAATATTATAAATAAAACCCTCTTTTGTTGTTTTCATTCTGGAGCCTCTGTCATCAGATTTTAGTGCCTCATAGGTTTCATAAAGGATCTGAAACGAAATGCCCGCCGTATCTTCCTTTTCCTCCTCTTCTGCTGCGCCCTCCTTCAATCTGGTAGAAATACAATTCATAAGCTCGCCCACCCGCATATACTCTCTGGCTTTACTGCTGCTTCCTTGTCCGTCAAAAAATTCAACAAGTAATGTCAGGATTACAAACTGGGATAAATAATAATCTTTATCTGTAGCTGAAGATTTACACAATGTGCTTTTTAACTGCTGTTTAGAAAATCCCAGAAAATTATTTTCCTCTTTGGGAATTAAATAAATCACATTTCCGTAACGTTCTATGTTAGCTGCCGCCACTTCCCCCTGGGATTTCACCAGATTCCGGGTAGCCTCTTCTTCTGTATAAGCCTTATATAAAAGAGGTTCATCCTCTTCTCTTAATTCATGATGCTCCAGCAAATAATAAAATATTTCCTGACTGCAACGGATTTCTTCTGCTTCATATGCCATATTGGTTATTCCTCATTTCTTAAGCTCCGGATGAGAATGTTGGAACAGCGAATGCTTTTTTTCTCTCCGCTTTCTGTTCGCACATTGTTGAAAATAACAGTAGTGCCATCTTCAATTCTGTATATTTCTATTTTACGTATTTTCTGTGCTGCAAATTCCCCCTCACAAAGCTGCAGCAGCATTTCATTCAACTGAAAATCTGTGGTCTGATCCTGAATAAATTCGCTTCGTTCTCTCTTTAATGCTTCTATATTTATTTCTTTATTACGAATCAGTTCAACCATAATTTCCTTAAAAATTTCCACGTTTGGAATGAGCTGCTTTAACATTTCCTGCTGAGATTTAAGTATGGTTTCTTCCTGGTCGGGAACTGCTTTCTGAAATTTGTTCTGAAGCTGCAGAAGAGAAATCTCTCCTGTTTCAAGGGACTGCTCTATAAGAACCTTCAAGCTGTTTTCATAGCGTTTTATTTTCTCTTTTCGCTTTTTTTCCTGCTCTTTTTGGTAAGCCTCTTCATCAAAATCCAGTATTTCTTCGGTATCTTCTTCCTCATTTCTTACGGCAGGCTTCTGGTATAACAATGCCTTATTCAGATTATAAGTTTTCTCCGGTTCCCGGTTAAATAAAGGTCTGAAAAAATATTCCAGGTTTCCAAGGGATGCCGGATTTTCCAAAACCTTATCGTAAAAATCATTTCGCAGAGAAAATCTCTGAATAAGAGACATTTGGGACAACAATTCCAATTCTCTGGTATAAAGGGCCTTCAGGTCAAAATGACTGCTGAGAATTTTCTGGTGTTCATCTATAGTTCGATTTAAATACCCTTCTATAATGCGAAGATTCTCCAGATTTTCTTCCTCTTTTTCTCCCAGGCGGCGAACATTAATATTTTCTTCTTCTAATTTCTTTACCCGTTTTCGCACTAATTCCCTGTATTTCTGGAATTTCTCTTTCGTGTCGCTTATAGTATCCAGATTTTCCAGAAGAATTTCTTCATAATCCTTTACAGAATAATTCAATGCATTTCGTCTGATTTTTCCCATAGCTTCCTGAATTTTCTGAAGCTGGATCCGCATCAGATTAAATACATTTTTTATCTCATCCACAGCCTTGTCATAGCTTTGTTTTTCCAGATGCATCTGAAAGATCATTTCGTGGATGGTAAGCTTCATATTATTTTCAATTTCCAAAGTGGAAAGTATAAGATTATATCCGTCATCTGTAAGATAATATGAAGTTCTGCGAACCTCCTGATCAAGATATACAATGCGGTTTGCCACATAACTGACATGCATAATATGATAATCATTCTGCTCGAAATCATATCCGTCAAAATACATGGCACGGCCTTCATTGGACAGGATCACATTCACAATAAAGTCACCCAGCTTTCTACACTCCTCATAGGTAATTTCTTTTTGAAAATATCTGGTATTAACCGTGTCAATATACGCTCCAATATCATCCATGGTACAGCTTTCTTCTTTCAGAGACTGCTCCATAATATAAAGCATAACAGCAAAAATAAGGTTGAGCTGTTCGTCAAATTTTGAAAAACCAAACTGTTTCCAGGATGTTTTCTGGATACTGTTTTGAATGAGAACTGCATACAGGCCCACATTTTTCATTCGTCTGGGGAAATTTTTGAGGAATTCGTACTGCAAAGCTGCCTCCTTACGTATTGATAAATATGATTTATAGTTTATTGTATATTTCTATTTTGAATCTTTGAAGCAGGGGACTTACTTGATTCGGTTAAAAATCTGCTGTATTCAGAATTTCCTGGGGAATATATTTATCCGCCTGCAAAACAGACTGCATCTTTTCTACTGTGCATTTACAGAAGCAGGAAAAAAAGGCAGAACGAATGTTTCGATTTTGTTGTTCTTTTGTCTCTGGTAATTTTTCTATGCCTTCTGCCTTTTTCAGCATTGCTTCATAAGCAGGTATAAAAGGCCTGATCTCCCATCTTTCCTGAAATCGTTCTGCCAGATTCTCATATATTCCAATTCCTTCATAGTCCAGATCGCCAAAATAAAAAATCTTATTTTCAGGATATACCATATATGGCTCAGCGCATAAGTCAAAATCCTGAAAGGAACGAAGAATCCCTTTGCCGGCTCCATAAATCAAGGTTCCGATCTTTGTATTAAAGATTTCAGTATGTCCCTTTAATAAATGATTTCGCATGCTGAAAAAAGGATCTTTATTTTCCAGAATCAGAATATTCTGTGGAATATTTCTGGTATGTGTGTAATATGACAGCGGTTCTGTTGTTCCATAGATATTTAAGGAATTTAAATCCAGCCTGCATCGATGCAGTATTTTCCTGCCTTGTTCTCTGTCCAGAAATTTTTCTCTGTTCCAGATTTCAAAGCTTCTCTCATTTATTGACTCAGCTGTTTTCAGTAAATCTTTATGCTCTTTTAAGTATTCATTCAGCATAAGTACCCAGGGACGATCTGACTCATAAATGTCCAGGTGCGCAAGATAATAATCCACAGAAAGCATTGTGGAAAAATTATATTTTATTTCTTCTATATATTTGCTATAATTCTTCTTCTCTTCCAGAATCCAGTATTCACGATAAAGTGCAGGCCTCTTTCCATTTGTCCGGGATGCTTTCACCGGCTTTATCCGCTCTTTTTCCAGCAATTTCCTGATATATTCATATTGCTCCTGATAGGATTTATCGGATCTGGACTGAAGAAGCTCTTCTAAAGAAATTCGTTTCATATGTCTCAAACTTTCTTCTACATCAGATCCAGCCCTTTTGCCACCAGTGTAATGAAATCCTGAACATTTGTTACAATTGTTGTTGCACTGAGGCTTCCTCTGTCCAGCAGTTTGTTTACTACAAACTCATCTGCATCCACTGTATAAAGGTAAAGTGGTCTTATAGTTCCATCTTCTAATACACGGAAAGACGGAGTCATATTTCCGGTTGCAATTGTATGAAGCATAGTTGCCATACAGATTACGGTTGTTGCCTTACGAACCATTCCACGCATAGTATTTGCTGCTTCGTAAACATCACCGATTACTTCCGGAAGCGGACCGTCATCACGGATAGATCCGGCAAGAACAATGGGAATATTATTTTTTACACAGCTGCAGATAATGCCATCGTCCAGATCGTAATCCTTGATAAACTGCGGGATAGAACCGCTTCTGCGTACTTTATTGCAGATGTCCAGATGATTATAATGTCCGTTTGGCTGAGATCTCTGTGTATAGATATCCTGTCCAAGTGCTGTATGAAGAAGTGCTCCCTCCAGGTCATGCGTAGCAAGTGCATTTCCAGCCATAATACCATGTGCATAACCATTTTCGATCAGCAGCTTCATGGCTCTTCGTGCATCTGCATCAAAAGCAAATGCCGGTCCCATGACCCAAACAATATTTCCATATTCTTTTTCATGCTTCAGAAGCTCAAACAGCTTATCATAATCACGAGCATAAGAAGTTTCACGGCTTCTTCCCTGCCGGAATACAAACTGATCCTCCAGAGCTTCTCCCTCATCTATAAAACCGTTACAATGCATATAAATGCCATCTTCACATTTTTCTGTTCTTCCAAGGATCACCTGATCGCCTTTTTTAATATTTCTTGCTTCCACAACATCCAGTTTTCCGTTTTCACGTAAAATAACGCAGGAATCCATGCGGCTCTCTTCTGCCAGTCTCCACTGTCCGTCAATCTTAAAGTATTCCGGATACATAGATGTGCTATGATAATTTTCCGGTGCAACGCCATCCTTCTCTGCTTTTTCATACACCGCATCTGGTGCATTTACAAATCTTTCTTCCTTAAAATTCGGATGATGATATTTGGGCATTTCAAATGACATATTGTTTTCCTCCATTTTCTTTGTCAGCTTATTTATAATACTTCTCGTATAAGCGGCATGCTCATGCAGCGTGGACCACCACGACCTCTGGACAGCTCCGAACTAGGCATCTCCAGCACCTCTATGCCATTCTCTCTCAGAATCTGATTTGTCACATAATTACGATCATAAACTATTACCTTTCCAGGTTCAATACAAAGTGTATTGGAACCATCATTCCACTGTTCACGTTCGGATACGATCATATCCTTTCCACCACATTGAATCAGAGTTACATGATTCAGTTCCAAACATTCTTTGAGTATATTTTCCAGCGTTTGTTCTCTTTCGGTCACTTTCAGTTCTCCGGCATTTTTTCCCTTTTTCAGTTCAAACACTCGCAGCGTTCTTAAAATACCGGGATGAATAGTAAATTTGTCATAGTCAACCTGTGTAAAAACAGTATCCAGATGCATATACGCCCGCATCGCCGGAATATCCAGAGCCAAGATCCTCTCTATTTCCGCATTTTCATCTGCAAAAATTGACTGTGCAAGCAATTCAATTGCCTCTGCGGTTGTTCTCTGAGAAATTCCCACTGCAAGAATCTTATTACTAAGATTCAGAATATCTCCACCCTCAATAGAATATGGCAGTTTGCGGTCATAATAAAACGGGGTCTGGCCTGCAAACTCCGAATGATACTTCAATACATATTCGCCAAAAATAGTTTCCCTTCTTCTGGTCCGGGAATACATGCAGTTAAGACTGACGCCATTTCCGATACATGCAAATGGGTCTCTGGTAAAGTAAAGATTGGGAATCGGATCCAGAAGAAACTGACTTTCTGTGTTCAGATGACTGACTAACGGTCCCTTCGTCCTGATTTTAAGTTCCTCATCTCTCACCCCTGACATAACTTTCATCACCAGGTCTTTTTCATCTGGAATCTCCATTAAGAATGATATCAGATTTTCTTTAACTCTTTTATCATTCACATCTCCTTCTTCAATAAACTGCTCAATAAATTGTTGCTTCAACTCCGTATTATTTTTCAGAACTTCTGCTGTCAGATCTTCCAAATAATTTACCTTTACTCCCTGCTCACGCAAAATACCTGCAAAAAGATCATGTTCGTTCTGAGCAGCTTTAAGATATGGAATATCGTCAAACAGCAGACGTTCCAGATCTCCTGGCACGAGATGCTCCAGTTCTTTACCCGGTCTGTGAAGCATTACTTTTTTCAGCTTTCCAATTTCACTTTTTACCTGTATTGCCATTGCTCTCCTCTCTTTCTGGTTTATTTTGTCATATAATCATCATAATACGGATTCGCAAAAGTCTCAACCAGTTTATGCATATATCTGAGACATATTTCTGAAACATATTTTCGGGCAACAGAAAAACCCGTAGAACCGAAGTTCTACGGGTATCTTACGTTTGGACACAATATACCTTACGGTACTCAATATATATTAATCAGTGATTACTCGATAACTGTAGCAACACGTCCTGATCCTACAGTACGTCCACCTTCACGGACTATGGGTTTATTATAAATCATAATTTTCTACGTTTTTCATTGTGTTTTATGGTCTTATTCTATAATTTTCCACGCATTTTATTTGTTTCTTGAAAAATTTGTAGCCAAAAAGTAGCCATTTTCCCTCTGCCATCTCTGCAAACAATGAATCTACAAGTAATATAGCGTACATGCCGCACGTCAACCTTTTCATTGCATTTTCAATCTGACATTGTTATAATCGGCATATGGGTGCTGCCATTTACGGTAGGCGGTTAGTCCTTCTACGGAGGGACTGTGACCCTCCGATTACATAGAAATCCCCAGCTCGTCTGACGGAAATCTTGCTTAAGGAGGGGATGCTGATGTTGACACTTGAAGGTCTGATTGCGGTTATTAGCTTATGCTTAACGGCATTCGGACTCGGATATACAATCGGAAGCAATAATAAGACACAAAAATAGCCGCCCACAGCCTAGGAACTGAAACGGCATTTTTGTCATTCATTTTTTCTGGACTAACCGTCTATCGGTAGCACCCTTTCTATAATCATATTATCACTCCTCCACATATATGTCAAAGATTTTTTTCTCTCCAAAATCTAGTGAAAAACGGCTGATTTGCACCACCTATTTTTATTCGCCAAATTTCTTGGCATCGTTTTGGCATCGGAGAATACTCAAACCGATTCTCTTCTGTATCTGCCAAATACTTCTCTACCAGCTTTATATTGCACCGGTAGTTTTTAACTGTTATAATCGAAACATGGGTGCTGCCATAACGGTAGGCGGTTAGTCCTTCTCCAGAGGGACTGTGACCCTCTGATTACATAGAAACCTGTAAAGGAATCCA
>CAKRKL010000067.1 GCA_934358405.1 uncultured Blautia sp. | reverse complement strand
CAGTTTTCTCTTGGACCTTTCTTGTTCTCTGCTCATTTCTCTTCCTTTGCGATAAAGTTTTTTCTTTTATTTTACCTCATCGCAAAGAAATCGGCTTAAATTTTAATACTATTAGTGCGAATTATTTTTTTCCTTTCAAAACTGGAAGCTGTTCAGATTGTATGGAAATTGAGAGCACTTAATGTTGCACAAGGAAATGGAAATAGTGCACAAAAAACAAAATAAATAAATATGCATAATGCACAAAAGAGGCGAAGAGACACCAGAAGTATTTAACAATTAATGCAAAAAAACAACAATTTATGCAAGTAAAGCAAAGGATGAAATAATTTGTGCTATATTCTTATTACAGCGAGGAACGAAGTTAAGTTCTTACAAAAAGGAGGACAACAATATGAAACAGAGAACCAGACGTTTGATGGCGTTAATGCTTACTGCAAGTATGGCAGCAAGCGGAGCAGCAGTTCCGGTAGCAGCTGCAGATGATCCATACAAACAGGCAGAGGCAGCTGCAGACGATCCATACAAGCAGGCAGATGCAGCCGCAGATGATCCATATAAGCAGGCAGATGCAGCCGCAGATGATCCGTATAAGCAGGCAGGTGCAGCCGCAGATGATCCGTATAAGCAGGCAGGTGCAGCCGCAGATGATCCATATAAGCAGGCAGGTGCAGCCGCAGATGATCCATATAAGCAGGCAGATGCAGCCGCAGACGATCCATATAAGCAGGCTGAAGCAGCTACAGATGATCCGTACAAGCAGGCAGCAAATGCAGACGATCCATACAAACAGGCTGAGGAAGCTTCTGATGCAACAGATGCAATTGGCGGAATCGTTCCAAGTGCAGATGCAAAATATACAATTTCTGTTACAGAAGATGGCTGGATCAAGGTTGAGAACGAAGATGGAGATACTCTTGGTCTGGCAGCTGATTCAGCAGTAAAACTTCTTGAAGTTGACGGCTATGCATTCAAGGATATGAACCAGAACGGTGAGCTTGATAAATATGAGGACTGGAGACTTTCCACAGAAGAGCGTGCAGCTGATCTGGTTAACCAGATGCAGGGCGAGGAAATGGCAGCAGTCCTGACACACGGTGGCTGGGGCGATTTCACAACAGAGCCTCTTGCAGAGGATGATGGTTCTTATACCTACCTGATGCAGGGCGGACGCGGTGGCGTTACTCGTAACATTAAACAGGGCGGAACTGCTCATGCAAAATGGGCAAACGCAATTCAGGCAGTTGCAGAGCAGAGCTTCTACGGAATCCCGGCTATGATCTCCATTGACCCGGCTAATATTTCCGGTCTTGTTGAGACTCTTTCCCTGGCATCCACAATGGATACAGAGCTTGCAGCTGAAATTGGTCAGGAAACAGCAAAAGAATATCGTGCAGCTGGTGTGAATGCACTTCTCGGACCGCAGGTTGATATCGCTTCCCCGATCATGTTCCGTGCAGGCGGCACATACGGTGAGGATCCGCAGCTTACACTTGACATTGCTACAGCATATATCAATGGAATGCAGTCCACATATGATGAGAACGGTGAAGACCTTGGATGGGGCGATGAGTCCGTATACTGCTTCACAAAGCATTTCTCTGGTGACGGTTCCACAGAAGGCGGACGTGATGACCATGCAAATGGCGGACGTTACGCAGTATTCCCAGGAAACAACCTGGAAGCACACCTGATCACATTCTTTGATGGTGCATTTAACCTTCCTGGAAAAACAGGTACTACAGGTATCATGACACAGTATGGTATTGACGTTGACGCTGACGGAAACCCATACGGTGGAGAGTGGGCCGGTGCTTACAATACATATCTGAATGGCATGCTTGATGAGGCAGGCTTCGAAGGCCTTAAGATCACTGACTGGGGTGTATATCAGTTCGCTGGTGTTTGGGGAGCTGAAGACCTTGAAGAAGCTGACCGTATCGCAACAAGCTGGGAAAATGGTGTAAACCTTCTTGGTGGATACAGCGATGTTGATACAGCAAAAGCAGCTTATGGTGTTCTTGTTGATCGTGACGGTCAGGACAAAGCTGATGAGATCATGCGTGCAGCAACAGAGAAATTCGTTGCTGTAATGATGAACCTTAATACATTCGAGAATCCATATGTTGATACAGCTTACGCTGATACAATCATCACAACAGACGGTTCCAGCGACTTCGCAAAAGAAGGCCAGAGAGAATCCATCGTTATGCTTAAGAACGACGGAACAATCAGTGCTGACGGTGCTGCTTCTGAGAAACCAACCGTATACGTACCATATGTATACAACACAGGATGGAGCGCAACCTGGATGCGTGGTATTGTTGATGGAACTCCAACATGGACTCCGGGAATGGATATTGACAAGCTTAGCCAGTACTTCAATGTTGTAACAGATACCCTTGGCGATCCTACCGGTGAGGCAGACGCTGAAGGAAATGCAACCTATACAAAAGATGACCTTACACGTGCAACAGCAGACGAGATCGCAGCTTGCGACTATGTACTTGTTGGTATGACAAATGCATATGCAACTTCCTATGAGTCTCATCTGTCAGGCGCATTCGGCGGCGAGCCGGTTGCTGATGATGTTGAGGAGGTTTGGTATCCGGCATCTCTTCAGTATGGCGAGTACACAGCTGACACAGCTCGTGAAGTTTCCATCGGTGGAAAAACTCTTGAAGACGGAACAAAAGAGAACCGTTCTTATAAGGGCGTAACAGCACACGAGGTTCCGAACTATGGCGATCTGGAAGCTCTTCAGTATGCAAACGAGAACGCAGGTGATGTTCCGGTAATCGTTTCCATGAAGATGGAGCGTGGAATGGTTTGGGATGAGGTTGAGCCTCTTGCAGACGTAATCCTTGTAAACTACAACCAGCAGCGTGAGGACATTGTAGCAGAAGTTATCCTTGGACAGACAGAGCCAACTGGTCTCCTTGTATTCCAGCAGCCTGTAAACATGGAAGCTGTTGAAGCTCAGCTTGAGGATGTTCCTCGTGATATGGAATGCTACACAGATGCAGCAGGAAATACTTATGACTTTGCATTTGGTCTTAACTGGTCCGGAAAGATCGATGATGACCGTACAGCTAAATATACAGCAGAGCCTCTTACAAAGGTACAGAGCTTTGACTACTCTGCATATGAAGCAGCAAACAAATAAATAAAATATTAAGCTAAGCCTTGGTCAATGCTTAGTATGGCCCGGCAGAGAGAAATCTTTGCCGGGCTTTAAATTTACGTAAGATAACAGGTTAAACGAAAAGCAGATGCTTGGCTGGCTGTCGCAGACAATTCATGCAAAAACACAACAATTTGTGAAGTAAAGTCCTATATAATACGAATTTATGGTAAAATTTAAGTTAAAAGTAACAACCGCCAATGAGCCATATTTTTATGGCCGCGTGGATAAAATGAAGGAGGAGAAAAATGGTTGATTTATTAGTAAAGCTTCTTGGACCAACCCTGTACAATCTCGGTGTCAGTGAAGCGGATCTCATCTCTTACCTTACACAGCTGGAAGGCTATATTTATGCAATTATTGCCGCAGTTGTTGTATTGGTAGCTGTGATGTTCCTTGCTCACTTTGCGAAAAAGGGATTTCGCTGTGCAGTTCGTCTTGAAGCATTCATGGCATTTCTTACTGCTATCCTGATCATTGTGAATTCCATTTGCTATGGTCCGATGTATGCAAACGTTTCAGGTTTCCTGAATGCATCAAAAGCAGAATTCTCTGAGGAGACAATCCAGCAGAGCAAAGACACAATTGAAAAAGTAGGAGAAGAAGGTATGGTTCTTGTAAAGAACGATGGTCTTCTTCCGTTATCTTCTGATGTAACAAACCTGAATGTATTTGGCTGGGATTCCACCTGCCCGATCTATGGCGGAACCGGTTCTGCCGGATCTCATTCTGATGGAAACGTGAGCATTCTGCAGTCTCTTCAGGATGCAGGCTATAAAACAAATGAAACACTTTCCAATATGTACACAGAATACTGTGCAGAGCGTCCGACTATTTCCATGTCCGCTCAGGACTGGTCACTGCCGGAGCCAAATATGAAGCATTACACAGACGATATCATGAACGAAGCAAAAGACTTCTCTGATACCGCAATGGTTGTACTTGGACGTCCTGGCGGTGAGGGTGCAGACCTTCCTACCAACATGAGCGCTGTTATCAACGGCACTTACAATCAGGGACTTGCAACCTCCAATGCACCTGCAAACTGGCGTTACATGAATGCAACCTATACAAACAACGGTTCTTATGATGATTTCGAAGAGGGCGAGTCTTATCTGGAGCCTTCTGTAACAGAAGAACAGCTGATTGAAAAGGTTTGCTCCGAATTTGACAATGTAATCGTTGTAATCAATGCAAACAATACAATGGAGCTTGGCTGGGTTGATAACTATGAGCAGATCAAATCTGTTATCCTTGCTCCTGGAGCTGGAGAGACTGGTTTCACAGCACTTGGTGAAATCCTGAACGGTACTGTAAACCCATCCGGAAAAACAGCAGACACTTATGTTAAGAATCTGCTTTCCACACACTACATTAACAATATCGGAAACTTCCCATACACAAACGTAGATGATCTGAAAGCACAGGCACTTGCAGCAGATTCTTCCTACAAGGGAAATGTTTCTTTCGTAAATTATGTAGAGGGAATTTATGTTGGTTATAAATTCTATGAAACAGCTGCCGAGGAAGGTCTGATCGACTACGAAAGCAGCGTACAGTATCCATTTGGATATGGTTTAAGCTACACAACCTTTGATAAGACAATGACAAACTTCAAGGACAATGGAGATACCGTTTCCTTTGATGTTGAAGTAACCAATACAGGCGATGTTGCCGGAAAAGATGTAGTAGAAGTTTACTATACTCCTCCTTACACAAACGGCGGTATTGAAAAAGCATCTGTAAACCTTGTTCAGTTTGAGAAAACAGAAACACTGGAGCCGGGAAAATCTCAGACACTTTCCTTTGAGATTGCAAAAGAGGATATGGCTTCCTATGATTCTGACGAGATCAAAGTAGCTGGCGGCGGATATATCCTGGAGGCAGGCGAATATACAATTTCTGTTCGTTCTGATTCCCATACTGTAATTGCAGAAGAAACCTTTACAGTAGACGAGGACATCGATTACAGCACAGAGGGACGTTCTACAGACAAGACTGCTCCGGTAAACGTATTTGAAGATTATACACAGGGTGACTTCATCCAGCTTTCCAGAGCAGACGGCTTCAAGAATGCCGGAGCTTCCTGGGCAGCACCTACAGCAGAAGCAGCACAGATGTCTGATGAGCTTCGCGCAGAAGTAGAAGCAAACACATTTGGTATTTATGACAGCACCAAATATGACAACGCAGATGATAAGATGCCGACTCTTGGCGCTGACAATGGTCTTACCCTCTTCGACCTGAGAGGCGTGGATTATGATGACGCAAAATGGGATGAGCTTCTCGATCAGCTTACTTACGAAGATATGGCTACCATGATCAATGTTGGTGGATGGCAGACCGCAGAGGTTACATCTGTTGGAAAGATCGCAACATCTGACTGTGACGGACCTGCCGGTCTGAACAACTTCGTAACTAAGACCTATGGTACTTCTTATCCGACTGAGGTACTGCTTGCACAGACCTGGAACAAAGAGCTTGCCCGTGAGGTTGGAGAATCTATGGGTCAGGAGTTCTCAGATGTTAAGAACTATGGATGGTACGGACCTGCTATGAACACACATCGTTCCGCATTTGCAGGACGTAACTTCGAGTATTATTCAGAGGACGGCGTACTTGCCGGATATCTGGCTATGAACCAAGTAAATGGTGCAGTAAGCAAGGGTGTATACCCATATGTTAAGCACTTCGCAGTAAACGATCAGGAGACAAACCGTGAATCCTTCCTGCTTACCTTTGTTTCTGAGCAGGCAATGAGAGAAATCTACCTGAAACCGTTTGAAATTTGTATTAAAGGCTTAGAGGGCGGCTCTATGGCTGTGATGACATCTTATAACTGGCTTGGAAGCGTTCCGGCTTGTGCAAACTCTGACCTGCTTCAGACCGTTCTTCGTGATGAGTGGGGCTTCCGCGGCATGGCAATCACAGACTATGACGGATCCTATGGATACATGATTTCCGAGAACTGTGTAAGAAACGGAAATGACCTGATGCTTGGATATGGCAATGCAGCATCCAATCAGTTCCCGAATCAGAGCGCAACAGGAACACTGGCAATGCGCAACGCATGCAAAAACATCATGTATACAATTGTAAACAGTGGTGCATATGCAGGAGATGAGAATCCGGTTGGCGGAAAATCCAATATGGATAAGCTCTTCATGAAAGTCAATGTAACAGCTGGTGTTGTAATCGGCGTGATTGCAATTCTTGTACTGGTACGTGCACTTCTTAAGAGAAAGAAAATGAAAGTAGCAGGAGCTGAAAACGCTGCGAAATAAGATTGATTTATAATGAGAGGCTGGCGCAGATAATGCGCTGGCCTCTTTTGGAAAGGAAACATATGAAGACAAAGAAACTATTAAGACATTCTCTGTTTTTTCTGCTTCTTTTTGCAGGGGGAAGCACTGTTCTGGCACAGGATACTGCAGAGGAAAGCACTGTCTGGGAGCAGGACTGTGCAAAGGAAAGTACTGTAAATCCGGGTGTAGGAGGCTTTGTTACAAGTCTTCCGTTGAATCCTTCATATGCGGAAGAATGTAAGGAACAGGGGATAGTCGAAACATTGACATATACCTGTCATTCCTATGCACTGGAGGCGGTCACAGGAGAAAGCAATATTATGCTTGAGAAATCTGTGAATGTATATCTTCCATACGGATATGATGAAAATCAGGAATATGACATACTTTATCTGCTTCATGGAACCGGAGGCTTCGAGGATTACTGGATCGGAGATAGTTCCACCGGAAAGGTGACCTGCAATATGCTGGACAATATGATAGAAGCAGGAGAGTGTGAACCTGTGATTGTGGTTTCCCCAACGTACTATTCACCAACAGAAGAGATGGGATACCGGAAAATGGATCCAATGGAGCTGTTTAATAATGAGAAGGATCCTTATGCAGACCAGTGGCCTATGTATTTCTGGAAGGAACTGAGAAACGATATTATACCCCTGATTGAGTCCACCTATTCCACTTATGCAGGAAAAGATGTAAGCGAGGCGAAGCTTCAAAAGACAAGAGATCACCGAGGATTCGCAGGACTGTCAAGGGGATCAAAGACAACAGTGAATTCCGGAATGATGCATTGCGCTGATTTGTTTGCTTATATTGGCTCTTACTCCGGTGCATGGGCAGATGTGGAAGCGTTTAAGGACATTCTGGAGTCAGAGGAATACAAGAATTGTGATTTTAAGTATTGGTACAACGGAAATGGAACCGAGGATTTTTCCCTGGAAAATCACGAAGAATTTCTGAATGAAGTGCTGGAAAAAATGCCGGATCGTTTTTCTCTGGATAAAAATGTAGCCTGGGTAGTATTTCCTGGTGGCGGACATGCCTATAACTGCTGGATTGCAGATTTGTATAATTCTTTGCTGGTATTTTTCCGAAAGTAGTGAAAATTTTCACCCTGAAACTCCTCAAAAAAATTTGGCTGTACTTGAAAAACATTGTTATCTTTGTTATTCTAATTATAGTTAGCATGTGCAATTAACACGAAGGAGAGCTATGAAAATAGAGAAGAAATTATGGCTCGCGCTGATCGCATTTGGGGTGTTTGCAGTGGCATTTTCCGGGTGGATTTTTGCGCGAAGTACAGATAGAGAAAGTCTGGCTTTTGATAATACGGTAAGGCTTGAGACAGAAGAAAAAACAGAGGATGATATTAAGACGCAAAATCTTGTTCTTCCAGAAGCGTTTGACATTCCCAGGGCACTTTTGTTTAAAACTACCCATACTGCAGTGGAGATTCTGTTAGACGGGGAACTGATCTATCAGTACGGAAATGAGGCTAATGCTCCGAAGTTTATGAAATCACCAGGTTCCTGCTGGCACATTGTAGACATTCCACAAAACAGTGCAGGGAAGACTCTGGTAGTACGGCTTCTACCCACATATCCCGGATATTATGGAAATGAAATGGTTCTTTTTCTGGGAACAAGAGGTGACTGTATTCTGAAAATCCTCAGCAGCAGTCTGCCAATTTTTATTATCAGCTGTGGAATCTTATTTGCAGGCTTGATCAGTGTGCTTTTGTATTTTGCCACGCTTAAAAACAAAAGAGAACAGAAAACAGAAGGTAAAAATGAAATCTTTTTAAATCTTGGAATCTTTTCCCTGCTGATTGCTTTGTGGTCCTTGCAGCAGTGCGGCTTTATACAGTTTTTGATCCCAGATGGAAGAACCTTATATTTTGTAGATTTCTTTACTTTTTTCCTGTTTCCGGTACCGTTTAATTTTCTTGTATATGATATCTGTCAGAGCAAATACCGCAAGGCAGCGTTGTGCTTTCCAATGCTTTATCTGTTGAATATGGCAGTGGCTGTGCTTCTGCAGTGCATTGGAATTGTAGACATTTTCCAGATTCTTCCGGTAACCCATGTGCTGATGGCTGGCAACGTTATTTATACGTTCGCGCTGATTCATTACGAAGCAAAAGTGGAGAATAATATAGAGGCGAAAGAGTTCCGGTATCCTCTGTATATCATATTGAGTTTTGGTGTTGCAGAAATGATTCTGTATTATGTAAGACAGTTTCAGACGACATCCATATTTCTCCCCCTTGGAACGCTGGGATTTATCATTGCCTTGTGCTGGCTGCAGGTGTCTCGCTATTATGACCAGTATATTCAGGAACAAAGACTTTTGTATCTGCAGAAAATTGCTAATACAGATATGCTGACGAATGTCATGAACCGAAATGCTTATGAACGGACTATCCAGCAGCTGGAAGAGCAGGCAGCGCAGCTGCAGGAAACGGGAGTTGTATTGTTTGATCTGGATAATCTGAAGGTGATCAATGATACTTTCGGGCATGAGAAAGGCGATGAGGCGCTTAGGCTGTGCAGCCAATGCATTCGCCAGATTTTTAAAGAGGAAGAAAACTGTTTCCGAATTGGGGGAGATGAGTTTGCTTATGTGTACCACCAGGATGAGAAATACCTGATTGCTGACCGTATCAAGCGCCTGTATATATTGCTGGAGGAAGCGGCGAAAAAGGTTACCTACCCGTTAAGTGTATCTGCAGGATATGCCTATTATCTGCCAGATGAGGACAATACTTTTCAGGATATTGTAAAGCGAAGCGATATCATGCTCTATCGGTGTAAGCGAAGGAAAAAGCTGAATCATGCAAGCCAAAATCCGGCAGCTTCTGATCTGGAAAATTGTATGCCAGAAGAGAACCTGACAGCGGAAGGGGCACGGAAGCTTTTTCTTGAAAAAGAATATCGGGATATTCTGCCAGAGGAGCTTTGCAGGATTATTGATCTGATCAGCCCAAGTACAGATGACTATCTTTATATGATTGATTTCAGAACGGATTTTTATTATATTGCACCGCAGGCACTGGAGCGCTTCTGTATCGGGGAAAATGCTTTTCACAATGTGATGGAAAATCACAAGGAGTTTGTATATAGACCGGATTATCCTCTTTTGGAGGCGGAATTTGAGGAACTTCTGAGTACAGATCGCTGTTTCCACAACATGGAATACCGATGGCTGGATCTGAAAAGAAAACCAGTCTGGGTCAACTGCAGAGGCTATATTGTGCGGGATGAAAATAAGAAACCGCTGTATATTGCTGGATGCATCAACGAGATCGGAATGCGGCAGAAGGCAGACAATATCAGCGGACTTCTGGGGGAAACAGGGCTGAAGGAATATCTGAAAAAGCTGGAGCCGCCATTTGAAAGCGGATATCTGCTTCGCCTCGGAATTGATCATTTTAAGGAAATTAATGAGAAACAGGGATGGGAGTATGGGGATCTGGTATTGCGGGAAACAGCAGCCTGTATTTCAGAGTGCATGTCAGAGAACCAGACAGTATACAGATTGTTTTCCGATGAATTTATGATATTGGATCGTTCTTCAAAAAATGTCATGGAGATAAAGCTGCTTTATGATCGGGTGAGAGATGCTATTGACCGGTTTATTAAGGATAATGACTATGTGGTAATGTTTACTGTCTCAGGAGGAATCCTGCCGCTGCACGCAATGGATGAGGTAGGGTATTCAGATGCTATGAAGCTAACGGATTTTTCACTGAATGAAGCGAAGACACGCGGAAGAAATCGCTGTTATGTATTCAAAGAAAAGGAATATCAGCAGTTCCTTCGAAAAAGCGAGCTTATACAGGAACTGAGAAATGCGGTGATAAATGATTTTAAGGGATTTACAGCATTTTATCAGCCTGTGTTTAAGTCGGAAACCGGAAAGCTCTATGGCGCGGAAGCACTGATGCGTTTTACTTCGGAGAAATTCGGAATAGTATCACCTGTGGAATTTATTCCGATTCTGGAAGAAACTGGCCTTATTATTCCGGCAGGACGCTGGATGATGGAAGAGGCAATGGAAAAATGCAGCCAGATCAGAAAACTGTTTTCGGAATTTCGGATCAGTATTAATATTTCCCAGGCGCAGATTTCCAAGTCGGATGCAATTTTAGATGTGATTGCAGCTTTGGAGAAAGCGAAGCTTCCGACGGATGCGCTTATTGTTGAGCTGACAGAGAGTGACCTTCTGGAGCAGAATATAAATGAGAAGCATTTCCTTACGGAATTGAAACGTATGAATATCAAGCTGGCTCTGGACGATTTTGGAACCGGATATTCGAACTTCCATTACCTCAGTGAGCTGGGTCCGGCAATCATCAAAATCGACCGTTCCTTTACCGCAAGTGCAGTGGCAGATGAGGGAGAATATTATCTTCTGAATCAGTTCTGCAGTATGATCCACAATTTAGGTCTGAAGCTTTGTATAGAAGGTGTGGAGAATGAAGCAGAATGGGCAAAGATCCAAAAGCTTCGTCCAAACTTCAGTCAGGGATTTTTCTGGGGAAGACCTTGCCCGTATGAAGAATTTGTGAAGACGTTTGTAGAAAAATAAAGCATAGAAAATGATAATCCGTTCCGGGAACCTAACCGGGACGGATTATTTTTGTTATTCGATAATATGTACAAATTATCAGTTTATTATAGTAAAATGATAACATGATAATGTGATAAATGAACAAAAATAGAAGGAAAAACATACAAAAAATTATGCAAAATAGAAGAAAAACAAAGAAAGATAGAAGGAAATTATATGTACTTACCAAAAAATTGATGATATAGTCAAGTAAGCACTTGAAAAATATATTTTTCTGCAGGAGTGTATAAGGAGAATTCTCAAACAAAATTAC
>CAKRKL010000066.1 GCA_934358405.1 uncultured Blautia sp. | reverse complement strand
TGTCTGGCTGCGGGAAACGATCCGTATTCCCAGCAGCTTTCCGACCAGGAACAGCTTGAGTTTCTTGCCCGCTGGAAAAAAGAGCATGGACGGGAGTAGGTATTTTTTCCATGTAAACGATCCGCACAAAAAGGCAGCTGCCCGAAAGAGCACGCTGCCTTTTGGCTGCGCGGGTTCTGGTCATATAATAATGCACACCAGCCCGCCTTTGCTGTCGTTGACGATTTTCTGCATGGTGTCCTGAAGCTTCACCTGGCTTTCCTCACTGATAGAGGCCAGCTTGCTTTTGATACCATCCTGCACCAGCTGTTCTATTGATTTTCCAAAAATATTAGTCTCCCAGATGCTTTCCCCTCTTGACGCGCTTTCCCCGATGTAGGCAATCAGATCCTTCGCCTGCTGTTCTGTACCTACAATAGGAGCGATTTCGGTCTCAATATTGGCTTTTATCATGTGAATGGACGGACTTTTTGACTTAATCTTCACGCCGTATTTATTTCCCTGCCGGATTACCACCGGTTCTTCCAGCTGAATCTGGGAAAGCTCAGGCACTACCACGCCATAGCCGCTGCCTGTCACCGCATCCAGGGCATCACGGACTTTTACATATTTTTCCTTCATAGCAGCAAGCTCTTTCATCGTGTGGATTAGCTGGTATTCGCTTTCCATAGGTATTCCGCTCATGTCACTTAGCATTTTGTAATAGTACTTATCATTTACCTGAATGCGGATCTGTACCGTTCCGTCTGACAGGCTCACATGATCCAAAAGGGTTTCCTGGACATAAGGGCCTTCCAGCTTTACTGATTCTCTGGTAATGTTCCGAATGTGGAGCATTCGCTTCATGCATGACTTAATCTGGGAAAGGATCTGACTTTTTAATTCGTGGTCTGCTGGCAGCATTTCCACCCATTTTGGCACAAAAAACTGAATCTGGGTTACCGGAAACTCATACAGGATTTTTTCCAGAATCTGGGCTACATCCTCTTTTTTCAGCTGTTCACAGTTTACAGGTACTACAGGTACCAGATATTTCTGCTGAAGCTCCTTTGCCAGCTGTCTGGTTTCCTCCTTGTGTGGGAACTGAGAATTTACCACTACAAGGAAAGGTTTTCCCTGCTTTTTCAGTTCTGCTACTGTCTGCTCCTCTGCCTGAACAAAATTTTCCCTTGGAATTTCCCCAAAGCTGCCATCTGAGGTGATCACAAGGCCAATGGTGGAATGCTCCTGGATTACTTTTTCTGTACCCATTTTGGCGGCTTCATGAAATGGAATGGCTTTTGTAAACCAGGGCGTTTTCACCATGCGCTCTTTGCCGTCTTCGATATTTCCTGCGGCGTCTTTTACCAGAAAGCCTACGCAGTCGATCAGGCGAACCTGTACCTTCAGATCCTCCCCAAGAGTTACAGGCACTGCCTCTCTTGGGATGAATTTAGGTTCTACAGTTGTGATCATTTTGCCGGAGCCGGAAAGAGGAAGCTGATCCCGAACCTCCTTCTGCATTTTTTCATCCATTCCAGGCAAAGCCACAAGCTCCATAAACCTGCGGATAAAGGTGGATTTCCCGGTGCGTACAGGGCCTACAACGCCTATGTATATATCACCGCCGGTCCTTGCCTGGATGTCCCGGTAAATCTGAAAATTCTCCATACAAAAAAGCCCTCCTGCCTGATATTCAAAGGTTCTGCGGCGGCATAGCTGCCGCCGCTTCGCATAATCCTACACTCTTCCTCTAAATAATATGCAGTCGGGCTTTTTATTATTCTACTCAATAAAACTCATTATGCAGCAGCTTATGCTCCTTGCCCTTGAGCAGTCCCTGGTAGAGTTCCATAACCATAGGGTTCTCGTCGGACTTCTTGATCAGCATGGTATTGTCTGCGCTGTACAGGCCTCTTGCTCTTGCAGCCTTGGTTCTGTCACCTGCACGTACAGGCTGGCCGCCTCCCATAATACAGCCACGGCGGCATGCCATTACCTCGATCAGATGATAATTGGCTTCACCGTTCTTCACACGCTCCATAACCGTTCTGGCATTTGCAAGTCCGCTAGTTACACAAATATTAATATCCATTCCCTTGTAAGGAATAGTAAATTCTTTGATTCCCTCATCGCCGCGCACGCCGCACTCTGCGATCTCGCGCATGGTCTCCTTTGTGTGATCCGGGCTTAAGCGGCGAAGAACCGCCTCTGTAACACCACCTGTAACACCAAAGATCACACCGCCGCCGGAACCAAATCCAAAAGGCATATCGCATGCTTCCGGCTCCAGCTGTCCGAAATCCAGACCAAAGTTGTCGATCATTCGAATCAGCTCTGTAGTCGTGATAACAATATCCGTATCCTGCGCTCCGTCTGTAAAGCTGTTCGGACGAATTGCCTCTGCTTTCTTGGCAGTACATGGCATAACAGATACCATAACCGTTCTCTTGCCTTTGGCATTTTCAGGATCACGGAAGTACTCCTTAATTACTGCTGACATCATTCCTTGCGGGGATCTGCAGGTAGACAGGTTCGGAATATAATCCTTGTACTGATCAGTAATAAATTTCACCCATGCCGGACAGCAGGAAGTAAGAAGGGGAAGGTTCTCACCATTCTCAACTCGTTTCAGGAACTCTGCGGATTCTTCCATAATAGTCAGATCCGCGCTAAAGCTGGTGTCATAGATTTCATCAAAGCCCATTCTGTGAAGTGCATTGACAATCTTGCCCATTACACTGCGTCCCTTGGTCAGTCCATAGTGGTCTCCCACGGCAACACGTACTGCTGGAGCAATCTGTGCAACCACCCGTACATCAGGATCTGCAAGGGCATCCCATACTTCATCCATATGTGTCTTAATGGAAATAGCACCTGTAGGACAGAATACACGGCACTGTCCGCAGTTCACACACTGTGTCTCTGCTATCTTTTTATTGAAGGCCGGAATCACAATAGCTTCTGTTCCGCGGTATGCAAAGTTCAGGGCACCGATTCCCTGAAGCTCCTCGCAGGCACGTACACAGTCGCCGCAAAGGATACACTTATTGGGATCACGGATCAGAGAAGGTGAACTGTCATCAATCTCATAATGCTCTCTTGTGTTCTGGAAACGGATATTATGTACCCCAAGTCTGTGAGCCAGCTCCTGGAGCACGCACTCCCCGCTCTTAATACAGGTGGTACAGTCACGGCAATGTGCTGCAAGGAGCAGCTCCACTACCAGCTTCCTGTATTTCTTAATCTTTCCTGAATTTGTATAAATAACCATGCCATCTCTTGGTTCCTCAGAACAGGAGGCAAAGGTTCTTCCACGGTCATCCTCTACCGTACACAGACGGCAGGCTCCAAAGGTGGAAACCTCTGAGTGATAACAAAGTGTGGGAATATTGATTCCTGCCTTACGAATAACGGTCAGGACATTTTTTTCATCTGTAAATTCGACTTTTCTGCCGTCAATTGTCATTGTACCCATAATCTGTCCTCCCTTTACATTTCCACATAGATTGCATCAAAATTACAGTTGTCCTTACAGCTGCCGCATTTGATACATACATCATTATTAATATGATAAGGTGATTTGATCTTGCCGGAAATTGCCCCGGCAGGACAGTTCTTGGCACATTTTCCACAGCCGATACAGAACTCCGGATTGATGTGGAACTGACGGAGCGCAGTGCAGACCTTGGCACGGCACTTCTTGTCACGGATATGCTCCTCATACTCCTCACGGAAACGCTTCATGGTACTGAGAACCGGAAGGGGTGCACTCTTGCCAAGACCGCAAAGAGCCATACTCTGAACCATAGTTGCAAGCTCTTCCAGCTCATCAAGATCGGACATTTCACCTCTGCCCTCTACGATCTTCTCCAGAATTTCCAGCATTCGCTTGGTGCCCTCACGGCACGGAACGCACTTGCCGCAGCTCTCCCGCTGGGTAAAGCTCATGAAGAAACGGGCAACCTCTACCATACAGGTATTCTCGTCCATAACAACCAGTCCGCCGGAGCCCATAATGGCATCCAGCTTCTTCACAGAATCAAAATCAAGAGGCGCATCCAGCTGATCCTCGATCAGGCATCCGCCGGAAGGACCACCAATCTGTACGCCCTTAAATGCAGCACCGCTCTTTAAGCCGCCGCCGATCTCGTAAATGATCTCACGAAGCGTGGTTCCCATAGGCACTTCAATAAGACCGGTATTCTCAATAGCTCCGGTAAGGGAGAAGGTCTTGGTTCCCGGGCTTCCCTCTGTTCCAATAGTGCGGAACCAGTCAGCGCCCTGAACGATAATCTTGGGAACGTTGGCATAGGTTTCTACGTTATTGAGGACGGTTGGCTTGCCCCACAGGCCTTTCTCAACAGTACGAGGGGGCTTCACACGAGGCATGCCTCTGTTTCCTTCGATGGAGGAAGTCAGGGCAGAACCCTCGCCGCATACGAAAGCTCCTGCGCCGCGGTTGATGTGAAGGTGGAAATTCACGCCGCTGCCAAGGATATTGTCACCCAGAAGGCCGTATTTCTCAGCCTGGGAAATGGCAAGGCGAAGTCTGGCAACAGAAAGGGGATACTCTGCACGCACATAAATGTATCCGTTCTCAGCGCCAACTGCGTAGGCGGCAATGATCATACCCTCGATCATCTTATAGGGATCACCTTCCATAACGGAGCCGTCCATAAATGCTCCCGGATCACCTTCGTCACCGTTACATACTACATAGCGGGTCTTCTCTTTCTGTCTGGCTACCTGTGACCATTTCTTGCCTGCCGGGAAACCAGCGCCGCCACGTCCGCGAAGGCCGGATCTGGTAACCTCATCAATAACCTCCTGGGGAGTCATCTCTGTAACTGCTTTTGCAAGAGCAGCGAAGCCTCCTGCTGCAATATATTCATCAATGGATTCTGCGTCGATCTTACCGCAGTTCTCCAGAACAATTCTGGTCTGGCGGTTCAGGAACGGAATGTCCTCAGGCTTAGGACAGACTTCATCGCCATGACGGTAAAACAGACGGTCTACAGGCTGTCCGAGGCGTACAGTACGCTCTACGATCTCCAGACAGTCTTCTTCCTGAACATGTACATACTGATATCCATAAGGCTCAATGCGCATAAGAGGTCCTAACTCGCAAAGTCCCTGACATCCGGTTTTAATAACGCCTACATGAGGGATATCCTTCTGCATCTCAATGCGCACACCGTCGATTCCCTCACAAAGTCTTACCATTTCATCATAGATCTTCTGTGCACCGGAAGCCATACATCCGGTACCGGAACAGACGAGAACACGGCATGTAAAGTCCTGGAGCTTCTGTTCGATCTGGGCTTTCTTATTCAGCAATTCTTCTTTACTGTTAATTCTCATCCATTCTCACCTCTCAATCTGTTAATCAGCTCTACTACCTTCTCCGGTGTCATCTTGGCATGCACTTCTTCGTTAACCATACAGGTTGGAGCAAGTCCGCAGGCTCCAAGGCAGGATACGGTTTCCACAGTGAACATCATGTCGTCTGTGGTATGCTTCTTATTACTAAGGCCCAATTCTTTCATAAATGCTTCTTTTACAGGGATGGATTTCCTTACATGGCAGGCAGTTCCGTCGCATACCTTAATAATATATTTCCCCTTAGGCTCAAAGGAAAAATTCTCATAGAAAGTAGCAACACTAAATGCCTTGGCTTCTGTGACACCGATTTTTCCGGCAACATAGGTCAGAAGCTCTGCCGGCAGATATCTGTATTCTGCCTGAATGTCCTGCATGATGGGAATTAATGAGGCAGCACACTTCTCATAATGCTCAATAATCTCATCTGTCTTTTTGTACCATGACTGATCTAACATTACTGTTAATCCTCCTTACCTGCCAGTTCTACCTCTGGCCCCTTTGTGAATGTTTCACCATAAGGTCTCCGGCATTTCGTATTTTCTGATAATCATCACGATTTTTGTAAGAAAATTATATAATTTTTTGTTAATTTTAGCAAGTCTTTCTTTGTAAGTATTTTAATTAACAATGTTTTTGCACAATTCAGTATTTTTGTTCAGCATTTCAGACAGAAAATAACCGGCTTTGCAGATGTATCTTTTTTCCATCTGCAAAGCCGGTTTTTATATTTTTAACCGCCAATCTGTGACATAATATGGGATTCTTCTCTTCCATTCTTTTTTTCCTGAAAATTATGCCCTGCAGGTTTTTCAAAAATGGCCTTTTGAAGAGCATTCTTCAGGATTTCATCGGAGGCCCCGTTTCTTAGCAATGCCTTCAGATCCACGCCGTTTTCAAATTGAAGGCATCCCTTCAGGTATCCGGTTGAGGTCAGGCGCACACGGTTGCACTGGTTGCAAAACTTGTGGGACAGAGCGCTGATAAAGCCAATTTTGCCTTTAAAATCCCCAAGGGTATAATAATGGCATGGACCATTTCCCAGAACTTCTGACACAGGCGTTAAGGATCCATAGGTTTTTTCCAGAATTTCTTTTACGCTATTTTCATCTCTCGCTGTAAAATCCTTGCCAAGGCCGATTGGCATCATTTCAATAAAACGTACATGAAGAGGATTTTCCCGGGCAAGAGCTGCCACCTGCAAAAGCTCCTGATCTGTCTGAAAGGTGGGTACACAGTTTATCTTCACCTTAAGGGAGGGATAAGACAAAGCTGCCTCAAGCCCCTCAAGAGTCCTGTCCAGTTCATCCCGCCTGGTGATCCTTCGGAAATTTTCTGCCTCCAGAGTGTCCAGACTGATATTCAGTGCATCTAATCCGGCTTCCATCAGCCCCGGCAGCTGTTCCTTTAGTAAAATACCGTTTGTAGTCAGGGTCACCTGCTGAATTCCCGGAAGAGCTTTCAGTTCCTTTACAAGAGGAACGCAAATTTTTCGCACCAAGGGTTCTCCTCCTGTAAGCTTGATCCGGGAAATGCCAAGCTCACCGGCAAGTCTGCAAATCTTTATAATCTCATCCTGCCCCAGGATCTCCTCCCGTGGAATCTGGCAGATTCCTTCCTCCGGCATACAATAAATACAGCGCAGATTGCATCTGTCTGTAAGGGAAATCCGCATATAATCAATGGTTCTTCCGTATTGATCACGCATAATCCATTTCATCTCCCTCAGAGATCACGCCGCCGTGAAGCACCCGGGCAAACACGCCTTCTCTTGGCATAATACAGTCTCCCATGATCTGAAAGATCTCACAGCCATTGTGGCATTTCTTGCCAATCTGGGTAATTTCCAGAATCACATCGTTACATCTTAGCTTTGTGCCAACAGGCAGGGTTTTGAAATCAAAGCCCTGCACAATAAGATTTTCCCCGAAAGCGCCGTCCTGCACAGGGGCTCCCTTTGCCTTGAATTCCTCTATTTTCTCATAAGATAAAAGACTGACCTGACGATGCCAGTTCCCTGCATGGGCATCATTTTCCAGTCCATAATTCTCGATCAGCTTTGCAGTGTGAACATTGACCTTCTGCGTTCCTCTTTTCTCGCTGATGTTCACAGCTATCACTTTTCCCATATCACACGACCTCCATATATCTGTTGCTTTCTATGATACAATATTTTTAAGAGAAAAGCAATTTTTTTGTAAATATTAAACATATTCTAATGGAAATCAGCTTCTGAACTATAAAAAGCTCCCCGGGTTTCCCCGGAGAGCTTTCTTTATGCAAATTATGCGTTTACCTTACGCATTGCTGCTTCCACAACATGTCCTACCAGAACAGAAGTTGTTACACTTCCAACTCCGCCAGGAACCGGTGTGATCGCATCAACGATCGGTTCTACTGCTGCGTAGTCAACGTCTCCGCAAAGCTTGCCTTCTGCATTTACGTTGATTCCTACGTCGATCACAATCTGTCCCTCTTTAACATAATCAGCGCCAACAACGCCTGCGCGGCCTGCTGCTACGATGATGATGTCAGCTTCACGAGCTACAGATGGCATATCAACGGTTCTTGTATGGCAGATGGTTACGGTTGCGTTTTTCTTAACAAGCATCATTGCTGCCGGCTTGCCAACAACAAGGCTTCTTCCGATTACAACGGCTTTCTTGCCTGTGCAGTCGATTCCGTAATGATCCAGGATCTCCATACATGCCTGTGGTGTACATGGCGGGAATCCGATCTTCTTACCTGTGAAAACACCGGACATGGAAAGATCTGTCATACAGTCAACATCTTTCTCCGGAGCAAGTGCGTTCTCGATCACTGCCTGATCTAAGTGCTTCGGAAGCGGACGGAACAGAAGAACGCCGTGGATATGGTCGTCTTTGTTTACCTTATCGATTACTGCAAGAAGCTCTTCCTGAGCTACATCCTCCGGAAGAAGAATCTTCTCGCAGGCAACTCCTAAAGTCTCGCAGCGCTTTGTTGCGCCTCTCTCATAGGAAATGTCGCTTGGATTCTCGCCTACACGGATAATGCAAAGTGTCGGGTTAACGCCTTTTTCCTGAAGTGCTGCCACATTGCCTTTAATGCGCTCATTTAATGCAGCAGTTACTTCTTTACCTAATAACTGTTTTGCCATTTTGAATGATCTCCCTTTCTGGTATCCTATTATTTCAGTCTTGCAAGAACACTGTCAAATGTCTCATCTGCAAGCTTACAATATTTCTCAAGCATAGCATCTGCTTTCGCGTTGAGCTCTTCTGCATATTCTCTGTCTGCCATGGATTTGGTGTTAATGTAAACATTCAGGCTGGCACCCTTTAATGCAGCCTTGCAGAAGGTTGCCGCTACACCGGCATCGCTGATCGCAAGCTTGGAGCCTTTTGCAGCGAATTCCTTGATCAGGTCAAGTGCTTCACAGCATTTCTCCATAATTTCCATAGGAACGGAGCAGGCATCCTTTAATACGATTGCCATAACTCTTGCTTTCTCAGCTTTCTCTTCTTCTGTCTCCTTTGGCATTCCATATGCCTTGGAAAGAGGCTCAAAAACTTCTGCATCTCGCTCAATAAGACGAAGGAAATCTTTCTGAAGCTGGTCGCATTTGCCCTTCAGCTCCCACATTTCTTCCTCAACATCTGCATATTTCTTTTTGCCAACAGTAAGGCTTCCTACCATGTTGCCAAGAGCAGTTCCTACTGCACCAACCAGTGCGGATGCTCCGCCGCCGCCCGGAACCGGGGCTTTAGAAGCAAGAACTTCTACAAATTCTGTACATGTACTTGTTGAAAATCCCATTTTCGTTTATCTCCTTATTAGAACAGTCCTGTGATCTTACCTGTCTCGTCAACATCAATTCTCTCAGCAGCCGGAACCTTCGGAAGACCTGGCATAGTCATGATCTCACCGGTAAGAGCTACAATGAAGCCTGCACCGGCAGAAATTTTCAGGTTGCGAACGGTTACTTCGAAATCTGTTGGAGCACCAAGCTTCGTCTGATCATCCGTTAAGCTGTACTGTGTTTTTGCAACACAGATCGGGCAGTTTCCAAAGCCAAGAGCCTCAAGCTGTTTTGCCTGTTTCTGGGCATTTGCTGTAAGAACTACTTTCTTTCCACCGTAAACCTTCTGAACGATCTGGTTCAGCTTATCCTCGATGGAGCCTTCAAGCTCATAAGCATAAGTAAAGTCGTTTGGCTCCTCGCACAGACGAATTACTTCCTCAGCAAGCTTCAGACCGCCTTCGCCGCCTTTTGCCCATACTTCGGAAAGAGCAACATTAACGCCAAGCTCTTTACATTTTGCTTCTACAAGGTCAAGCTCTGCCTTGGTATCGGTCGGGAATGCATTGATTGCAACAACACATGGAAGCTTGTAAACATTCTTGATATTGTTTACATGTTTCAGAAGGTTCGGAAGACCCTTCTCAAGAGCCTCAAGGTTCTCATTATTCAGATCTGCTTTTGCAACGCCGCCATTGTATTTAAGAGCACGAACAGTAGCAACGATAACAACTGCATTTGGATGAAGACCAGCCATACGGCATTTGATGTCAAGGAATTTCTCAGCACCAAGGTCAGCACCGAAGCCAGCCTCTGTGATGGCATAGTCCGCAAGCTTCATAGCCATCTTGGTAGCAGTTACAGAGTTGCATCCGTGAGCGATGTTTGCGAATGGTCCGCCGTGAACGATTGCAGGTACATGCTCCAGAGTCTGAACCAGGTTTGGTTTCAGAGCGTCTTTTAACAGTGCTGTCATAGCGCCTTCTGCGTGAAGATCACCAGCTGTAACAGGCTTCTGCTCTGACGGTTTGCCATATGTATAGCCAACGATCATTCTGGCAAGTCTGTTCTTCAGGTCTGTAATATCGCTTGCAAGACAGAGAACTGCCATGATCTCAGATGCTACAGTGATGTCGTAGCCATCCTCACGAGGCATACCGTTTGTTCTGCCGCCAAGACCATCGATTACGTTACGAAGCTGACGGTCGTTCATATCCACGCATCTTCTCCATGTGATCTTACGTGGATCAATGTTCAGTGCATTTCCCTGGAAAATGTGGTTGTCGATCATGGCTGCCAGAAGGTTGTTTGCAGCTCCGATTGCATGGAAGTCACCTGTGAAATGAAGGTTGATATCTTCCATCGGAACAACCTGTGCGTATCCGCCGCCTGCAGCACCGCCCTTAACACCGAATACCGGTCCAAGGGATGGCTCACGAAGTGCAACCATTGCGCTCTTTCCAAGTCTCTGCATTCCATCAGCAAGTCCTACAGTTGTAGTTGTTTTTCCCTCACCAGCCGGGGTCGGGTTGATTGCTGTTACAAGGATCAGTTTTCCGTCTTTCTTGTCGCTCTCTTTTAAGAGATTGTAGTCGATTTTTGCCTTATACTTTCCATACTGCTCCAGGTATTTGTCATCAATACCAGCTTTCTCTGCAATCTGGGTAATCGGCAGCATTTCGCATTCCTGTGCGATTTCAATGTCACTCTTGTATCCCATTGTAACTTACCTCCTTTTACGTCGCTGCGCTTTAGAGCCTTTTTCAATCATGCTCCAGGCAGGACGCCTCCGCTTAATTTGGATTTATCAAAACGGTGCCCGGGACGAATCTGCAGGATCACAGCTTCCTCCCAGCCCGCTTTAATCTTAAAATATATAGCTTTTTAAAGATACAGTCTTCCTATTAAAAAGCTTTAAGATCACTGTTCCTTCGCAGCCTTCAGAAAGGCCTTCAAAGAACCGATGATCACGTCTCCCATAACCGCCATGTCTTCCGCAGCAAAGGACACCGGGAAATTATCGGAAAACAGGATCTGTGAGGACGGCGGGAATTCATCATCCCCCTCCCACAGGATCATCTGGATCTGATATCCTGGATAAATGGATAACTCATATGCCGCATCTCCGAATTTCACAGGAGTGCATTTCATATGATCCATTACCAGCCTGAAATCCTTCAGTCTGTTACCATAAGTAAATGCAAGACGCTTAATACATCTTCCGTCAAACTGGCGTAAATACACTTCGCCCCAGGGCATTTCACGGTAGGTTTTATACTTACCGGTTCCCATGGAAGCGGAACCGTTTAACAGAAAACGGATCGTAAGGATTTTCGCATAGATCAT
>CAKRKL010000065.1 GCA_934358405.1 uncultured Blautia sp. | reverse complement strand
GTCTGCAATTTCAGTGAGCATCCGGCAGAAATGGAAATTCCGGAGGAATTTACCAATGCCAGATGCCTGATCTCAAATCTTGAAAGAAAGAGCTTTGAGGGAAAAATTGTGCTGAAGCCTTATGAGGCATTTGTGCTCTATAAATAAAGCAGCCGCTAGAGCGTGTTTGAAAAAGGCTCTAACGCTGTACCCGCCCTGCGCCGTCACTTTCAATCATGGAAAGAACCTCTGATTCCGTAATATAGTTTAAGTCACCTGGGATGGTGTGCTTGATGGCAGCAGCTGCAAGACCAAATTCAAGAGCTTTCCGGTTTCCCATATTGGCAAGAATGCCATGAAGGAAGCCGGAAGCAAAAGAATCTCCGCCGCCGACGCGGTCAACAATATGAAGCATGTAGTCACGTCCCTTGTAGTAATCCTCTTTTGTGCAGACGGCTCCCGACCATCCATTGTCAGATGCACTGATGCTGTTGCGCAGAGTTGTGACCAGGTGGGTGAACTGATAGTGCTTTAATACATTACGCATATGTTCTTCGTCTACGCAGATGCTGTAGTCGCCGTTTATAAAATCAACCCCAGTCTCGGTGTAGCCGAGACATTTTGCTGCATCACGGGCATTTCCGAAGCAGATGTCCACATACTCCATCATCCTTGAGAGCATTTTCTGCTTGCCCTCTATATCAGATGTCCATAATTTAGAGCGATAATTCAGGTCAAAGGAAACCATTACATGATGTTCCCTGGCCTTTTTTAATGCAGCAAAGGTAAGCCTTTGGGCCTCTTCACTTAATACAGGAGTGATTCCGGATACGTGAAAAAGCTTTGCGTCTTTAAATATCCGGTCAAAATCAAATTCATCAGGAGATGCCTTGGTGATGGAAGAATCCGCACGGTCATAGATCACACTGGACGGACGTATGGAAGAACCGTTTTCCAGGAAGTAAATTCCAAGACGCTTGCCGCCTCTTGCAATGTGTCCGCAATCTACATTTAAACTGCGAAGTGTCTGAATGGCAGCATCTCCAATGGCATTTTGTGGTATTTTGGAAAGAAAAAGGCAATGATGGCCAAATTGTGCCAGAGATGCGGCAACATTAGCCTCCGCACCTCCATAGTTGATTTCAAAACTTCCTGCCTGGGCAAAGCGCTGATATCCAGGTGGGGAGAGTCTTAGCATAATTTCTCCTAAAGTTACGACTTTAGTCATTTTCACACCCCCTGACAGTATGGACGAGCTCAACAGCCTCTTTTGTAAGCGCTGTAATCCTGTCAAAATCTCCGGATTTGATAAGGCTGTCCTTGACCATCCAGCTTCCGCCACATGCAAAGATCTTTTCGCAGCGAAGATAATCACAAAGGGTTGCTGCGCTGATACCGCCTGTAGGCATAAACTGCATCATATTATAAGGGGCTGCCAGAGCCTTGATCATCGGAAGCCCGCCGGATAGCTCTGCCGGGAAGAACTTTACAAGACGAAGTCCGAGGGTATAAGCTTTTGCAAGCTCGCTTGGAGTTACGATCCCGGGAGCTACAGGCACACCCTTTTCCATGCAGTATCTGACAATTTCCGGGTCAAGTCCTGGTGTTACGATAAAGGCTGCTCCGGCGGCTACAGCGCGGTCAACCTGCTCTTTGGTAAGAACAGTGCCGGCACCCACAAGCATTTTGGGATACCTGGATGTCATAATGCGGATAGCCTCTTCGGCAGCAGCAGTACGAAAGGTTACTTCCGCACAGGCAAGGCCGCCATCACAGAGTGCTTTTGCAAGAGGTGCGGCATCGTTGGCATCATCCAACACAACAACAGGAACCACACCGAATTTACCAAGCTTTTCTAGTGTTGTATTCATAATATAAATTCTCCTTAAACCAGTTCTTTCATTACTTCATAGGTACCGTTGTCGCGGATCTGAGTTAAGTAATTGCATACAGCTGCTTCAAATCCGGCAATCTGTGTCAGATCCTCGCCCCAGAAAGCGGTGTTGGTGCATACTGCATGGACAAGCTTATCTACAGAATCGTCCTTATGTGCAAGGTAGAATTCAAGAACTGCCTTGTCATCCTTTACCGTATATTCATTGGCAGCTCTTTTGGCGGTAAGTCCGTCCTCTGTCAGGGCATATCCGTTATAGAAGGCAATATAGAAGGCAAAAGAAGCTGTGATGCATGCCGGAAGCGTACCCTTACGCTCCACATATTTTTTCAGGGAAGGCATAACACGCGCTTTCCATTTGGAGGTGGAATTCAGAGAAATGGAAAGAAGTGCGTGGTCAATAAATGGGTTTTTGAAACGCTCTGTAACGGAAGCTGCGAACTCTTCAAGCTCTTTTTTGGGAAGGTCCAGAGTGGGAATGATCTCATCATAAATGGTTTTGTTCATGAATTCGCAGATCACATGGTCATTCATGCAATCTCTGACAATGTCCTGTCCTGCAAGGTAAGCACCCAGTACAAAGGAGGTGTGGGCACCGTTTAGGATACGAACCTTTCTCTGCTTGTATGGCTTATGATTGTCTGTGATCAGGATCGGAAGGTCTGCCTTGTCAACCGGGAATTCCTCTTTGATTGACTGAGGTCCTTCAATTACCCAGAATCCGAAGATTTCACCGGTATCGATCAGATCATCCTCATAGCCAAGCTCTTCACAGATTGCAGCAGCCTCATTGCGCGGGTATCCGGTTACAATACGGTCTACCAGTGTGGAACAGAAGAGATTCTCAGTCTTGATCCAGTTGATGAAGTCTTCGCCAAGCTTCCACTGCTTTGCATATTTTAATACACATTTTTCCAGTTCTTTTCCATTGTCATCAATGAGCTCACAGGAAAGAATCAGAAATCCCTTGCCAGCCTTTTGACCAAATTTTTGGAAACGACGATACATAAGCTGAGTCAGCTTTCCGGGATAGCTGCTTGGAGGAGTATCCGTGAACTGGCAGGAAGGGTCATACGCAATACCTGCTTCTGTAGTATTACATGCGATAAAACGAAGGTCCGGGTTATCTGCACAGGCAAGAACCGCTTCAAAATCCCTGTATGGATTGAGACAGCGGCTTACGCAGGAAATAACACGTTTTTTATTGACCTTCTGACCATCCTGGAAGCCACGGAGAAACAATGTGTAAAGACCCTCCTGCTGGTTGATCACATCAGCAAGCACGGGCTTAGGTGCGCTTGGCTGGCAAAGTACAACCTTGGAGTTGAAGCCTGCTTTTTCATTTAACACATCAATAAAATAATCTACAAAGGCACGGAGAAAGTTTCCCTCGCCAAACTGAAGCACACGCTCCGGTGCTGACTCAAGAAGATATCCGTCATAACCCTGTTCTTTTAATGTTGCGTAAGATAATTTTTTCATTTTCCTTTTTCCCTTCATTGATGATGTTGGGGTCAAAAGGTTTTTGACCCCTTTGATACCAAAAATCCTCTTGCAAGCGAGCTTGCATCGATTTTTTGACCTTTTGACCCTGGTATCAGATTTATAAGGTAACGCCTTGCTTGAAGATTGCCATATCATGAAAACCGGCTTCTTCGGATTTGGATTTCTTTCCGGAAGCAATTTCAAGGACAAAATCCAGAAGATTTTCTGAAAGCTCATCAAGCGGTGTGCCATTTACCAGAACTCCACAGTTGAAATCAATCCAGTTCTGCTTCTTTTGGGCAAGCTGGTTATTGGTGGAAATCTTGACTGTGGGCACAGGACAGGCAAAAGGGGTTCCCCGTCCGGTGGTGAAAAGAACAATGTGTGCACCGGATGCTGCAAGGGCAGTAGAGGCAACAAGGTCATTGCCAGGTGCACTAAGCAGGTTCAGCCCTTTTTCTTTTACAGGCTCACCGTAAGAAAGAACTCCCCTGACAGGTGCACTTCCTGATTTCTGGGTACAGCCAAGGGATTTGTCCTCCAGGGTTGAAATACCACCCTTTTTGTTTCCAGGGGAAGGATTTTCATAAATAGTCTGATTATGACTTTTAAAATAGCTTTTGAAGTCATTGATAAGCGCTACGGTCTTGTCAAACAGAGCCTCGTTCTCACAGCGGTTCATAAGTGATTCTTCTGCACCGAACATTTCAGGAACCTCTGTAAGAATGGTAGATCCGCCCATGGAAATCAGCTTGTCAGAAAAGGCACCCACAGCAGGGTTTGCCGTGATTCCGGATAAGCCGTCAGAGCCGCCGCATTTCATGCCGATCACCAGTTTGGCTGCGCTGATGGGTTCCCGTTTAAAGGCGGAGGCATAGGAGATAAGCTCTCTGACAATTTCTATTCCGTCATGGATTTCATCCTCGCATTCCTGGGCAACAAGAAAACGTACACGCCGGGAATCATAGTCCCCGATAAACTTCTTTAATTCATCAATGTTGCTGTTCTCGCAGCCAAGTCCAAGAACCAGAACACCGCCGGCATTGGGATGATTAACCAGATCAGCCAGGATCTGGCGTGTGTGATTCTGGTCATCACCCATTTGGGAACATCCGTAAGGATGCGGGAAGGCACAGATACCATCGACCTGGTCTGTGATGTATTTTTGTGCAGCTCGCTCAATGGCAGCTGCAACATTGTTAACGCAGCCTACTGTAGGAATGATCCAGATCTCATTTCGTACACCTACACGTCCGTCTTTTCTTTGATATCCCTGGAAGAATTTTGGCTCTCGGTGCAAAAGCTCTGCAGTGTTCTTGTTGTATGTATAAGTAAGAAGATCTCCCAGCCCTGTTTTCAGATTATGAGTATGGATCCAGGAGCCGGCAGGGATTTTTGCGGTTGCACGTCCAATGGGATTGCCATATTTGATAATAGAATCTCCAGACTCTAGATTTTTTAATGCGAACTTGTGCCCCTGCATGATGTCCTCTGTAAGAGTGAGTGTGGAATGATCAAGCTGGATCACAGTGCCTTTGGCCAGTGGCTGAAGCGCAACGGCTACATTATCTAAAGGATTAATTTTAATAAAAGATTTCAAGAAATAAATGTCCTCCTTCCTGCTAGAAAACTGCATGTAAGTACTTACATATAAGTTACATCAACAGAGTCTGAGTGTCAATGGGAAATGGAAAAAAGCGAAAATTCGTGAAAACACATAAAAATACATGAAAAAATTTAGATATTTAGAAACTAAAACAGGAATTGAAATTGTTGACAGTGTATTGTATACTGTAAGAAAAGTGTAAGTGCTTACAAAATAAAATAAAAACAACAAGGAAGAAAGATTTTTAATCTGTATTTAAAAAGATAAAATGAAGAGGATAATTATATTATGAAAGCATTTATGGATCAGGACTTTTTACTTTCAACAGAAACCGCTAAAAAATTATTTCATGAATATGCTATGAAAATGCCCATCGTAGACTATCATTGTCATATTAATCCACAGGAAATTGCAGAGGACCGTAAGTTTGAAAATATTACCCAGGTGTGGCTTGGGGGCGATCATTATAAATGGCGCCAGATGCGATCAGACGGAGTAGATGAGTACTACATTACAGGCGGCGCCAGTGACCGTGAGAAATTTCAGAAATGGGCACAAACGCTTGGCAGAGCAATTGGAAATCCGCTCTATCACTGGAGTCATCTGGAGCTGCAGAGATATTTCGGATATACAGGCTATCTGAACACGGATACAGCAGAGGAAGTGTGGAACCTGTGCAACAAAAAGCTGCAGGAAGATGACCTGTCTGTAAGAAATATTATCCGCAGGTCCAATGTAAAATTAATCTGCACCACAGATGATCCCGCAGATGATCTGAAGTGGCATAAGCTTCTTGCAGAGGATGAAAGCTTTGAGGTAAAAGTGCTTCCTGCATGGCGCCCGGATAAGGCAATGAATCTGGAAAAGCCCGGATACCCGGAATATGTGGCAAAGCTTTCACAGGTCAGCGGCGTTGAAATCAGGGATTTCCAAGACCTGAAGGAAGCTCTTCTTAAGAGAATGGAGTTCTTTGCACAGATGGGCTGCTGTGTATCTGATCATGCACTGGAATATGTGATGTATGCACCGGCAGCAGAAGAAAGAGTAAACCGGATTTTCAGGAAGAGCCTGAGTGGTGAAAGCATTTCAAGAGAAGAGGAAATGATTTTTAAGACAGCGTTTATGCAGTTTGCAGGTAAGGCATACCATGAGAAAAACTGGGTAATGCAGATTCATTATGGCTGCAAGAGAGACAACAATGCGTTGATGTATGAGAAGCTTGGGCCGGACACAGGATATGACTGCATTAACAACTATGCTCCAAGTGCCCAGACCGCAGATTTTCTGAATTCGCTGGTTGCATCAGATGAGCTTCCAAAGACAATCCTCTATTCCTTAAACCCAAATGACAACGAAGCAATCGGAACAATTCTCGGGTGCTTCCAGGGAACAGAGGCAGCAGGCAAAATCCAGCAGGGAAGTGCATGGTGGTTCAACGATCACAAGACAGGCATGATCGCACAGATGACATCACTTGCGAATCTGGGACTGCTTGCAAACTTTATAGGTATGCTTACAGATTCACGAAGCTTTTTGTCCTACACAAGACACGAGTATTTCCGCAGAATCCTCTGCGAACTTATAGGAGGCTGGGTCGAAAACGGCGAATATCCGGCTGATTATAAGACCTTAGAGGAGATTGTGTGCGGAATTTCATACAATAACGCAGTACGCTATTTTGGATTTGACCTGTAAAATGATTGATGTTAAAATAACAGGCAGTTTGATACAAATATTGAAGTGAAGGCTTACCAGGAGAAATAGAGTGAATATATATGATATTGCAAAGCTGGCAAATGTTTCCATTGCAACAGTATCCAGAGTCGTAAATAACAGTCCCAAGGTTAGCCAAAGAACCAAAGAAAAGGTTCTTGCGGTTATGAAAGAAAATGAATATACGCCGAATGCCTTTGCAAGAGGCTTGGGCCTTGGCTCCATGAAAACAGTGGGGATCATCTGTCCCAATATTGACGATATCTATATGGCAAAAGCAGTATCTTATCTGGAACAAAATCTTCATGCCTATGGATATGACTGTATTCTTGGCTGCAGCGGGTTTAAGCAGGAAGAAAAGGAAAGCTACGTCAGACTTCTTTTGTCCAAAAAAATCGATACGCTGATACTGGTTGGTTCCACATATGCAGGAAATGGGAAAGACGAATCTGACACAGATTATATTCGCGAGGCAGCAGAACAGGTTTCTGTATTTATGATCAACGCAAAGGTTTCCGGCAGGAATATTTACTGCACCTATGCAGATGATTTTCAGGCTACTTATGAAGTGACAAAGGCTTTTCTCCGAAGAGGCAAAAAGAGAATCCTTTTTATGTATGACTCGGAATCCTACAGTGCCAGACAGAAGATGGCAGGCTATGAAGCCGCACTGCAGGACGCAGGATACCCCATCCTTGGGAATCTGAAATTCAAAACCAGAAATGACATTGAATATACGCGGAACATGCTGCTTGAATACAATAAGACCCTTGATTTTGACAGCGTCCTTGCAACAGAGGACGGAATTGCCATCGGAGCAGTAAAATACGCAAAGATTAAGGGACTGTCTATTCCCGGGGAGCTGTCTGTGGCAGGATATAATAACTCCATTCTTGCAATCAGCAGCGATCCGGAGCTTACGTCGGTGGACAGTAAGCTGGGCGTGATGTGCAAAAAGACAGTGGGGCGAATGATCGAGCTTCTGGAGAAGGGCGCTAAAATCGAGAAGAATGTGTGCGTTCCATGCCAGATTGTACGAAGGTGCACAACGGATTTTTGACCCTTTGCCCCTAACTTGATATCCACGAATTGCTCCGCAGCGAAGCTGCTCCCGCAATTCTCGTTTAATAATTTGTTGTTGACAGTTTATTTTCTGCATGATATGATAAATTCGATTTTGGAAGACGAAGATACAGAGTAACAGACAGAGTCTTTTCAAAGCAATTGTTTTGGACCACCCGATCAGGGTTAAGGCCATACGGACAGCCGGGTCCACTGCCGATTATGGTAACTTTGGTTACCTTATTGATTGAGTTAAAAGCTCAAATTTTATAAGTAGGTTCCTTTGATAACCGCGATGCGCCAGAAGCGCAGACTTGTGAAACGGTCAATAAGAGTAGTAAAAGTATAATTGCTATATAGACTCTGACACCCATGATCCAGAAGCTTTATTTATGAAAATTAAAGAGTGCATCCTTTTCTTTTTATGTTGTAAATAAAGCAGATAAATACCGATCAAAACGCAGGTTTGTGGTTTAGTGCCCTTGCCTGCGCTTTTTTTATGTAATGAGAATTGTTTTATGGAATAGACTGCAGGATTGCTGATTGAGGGCTTAAGCAAAGGAAACCGGAAATGGAGGAATGATGATAGGAAGTCGTTTTAAACTGAACCAGAATCATGCACCTATACATGAAGCTCTGGAGACCTTTAGACGAATGAGAGTTGTACCATTTGATGTTCCAGGGCATAAGCGCGGAAGAGGTAATCCGGAGCTGACAGAGTTTCTCGGACAAAAATGTGTAGGAGTGGATGTTAACAGCATGAAGCCTCTGGACAACCTTTGTCATCCGGTATCCGTAATACGGGAAGCAGAAGAGCTGGCAGCAGACGCTTTTGGTGCAGCACATGCATTTCTGATGGTAGGGGGCACAACAAGCTCTGTTCAGACAATGGTATTGACTGCCTGTAAGCGTGGAGATGAAATCATACTGCCGCGTAATGTTCACAGAAGCGTTTTAAATGCCCTTGTTTTGTGCGGTGCAATTCCTGTTTATGTAAATCCGGAAGTGGATCAAAGACTTGGAATATCCCTGGGAATGCGCAGGGAACAGGTTGAGAAGGCCATAAAAGAGCATCCCAAGGCAGTTGCAGTGCTGGTAAATAACCCGACCTATTATGGGATCTGCAGCGATCTTCGTGCCATTGTGAAGATGGCCCATGACGCAGGAATGCTGTGTCTGGCAGATGAGGCCCATGGAACCCATTTTTATTTTGGCGGCGGGCTTCCGGTTTCTGCCATGGCAGCAGGTGCAGACATGGCATCTGTATCCATGCATAAGAGCGGAGGAAGTCTTACACAGTCAAGTCTTCTCCTTACAGGCCCGGGGGTACACGCAGGCTATGTGCGCCAGATCATTAACCTGACTCAGACCACCTCAGGAAGCTATCTTCTGATGTCAAGTCTTGATATTTCAAGAAGAAACCTTGCCCAGCGCGGCCGTCAGATCTTTCATCAGGTAGCCGATATGGCAGAATATGCCAGAGAGGAAATTAATGCAATCGGCGGCTATTATGCATTTGGAAAAGAACTGGTAAACGGAAATTCAGTTTTTGATTTTGACATTACCAAATTAAGTGTACATACACTGGACATCGGACTTGCGGGAATTGAGGTTTATGATATTTTGCGGGATGAATATGATATCCAGATAGAATTCGGTGATATCGGAAATATTCTTGCCTATCTTTCCATTGGTGACCGTGCCCAGGAGGTGGAACGGCTTGTAAGTGCGCTTGCAGAAATCCGCAGACGTTTTCAGACAGATGGTTCCGGGCTTTTGAGCCAGGAGTATATTGATCCGCAGGTAATAACCAGTCCACAGGAGGCTTTTTATGCGGACAAATGCAGCCTGCCTCTTCGGGAAACAGAAGGAAAGGTCTGCAGTGAATTTGTCATGTGCTATCCGCCTGGAATTCCTATTCTTGCACCTGGAGAGAGGATTACAGCAGAGATCCTGGATTATATTGAATATGCAAAGGCAAAGGGCTGCAATATGACAGGACCGGAGGATCCGGATATTTTGAAACTGAATGTTCTGAAAGGGAGGTAAAGGCAATGGAAATGTGGTTTTCAGAATTTCATACACCGGATGTGAAGCATAGCATCCGGGTAAACCGTCAGCTTTATTCGAAACAGAGTGATTATCAGAGAATTGATATTTTTGAGACACCGGAATTTGGCCGTGTGCTGACTTTGGATGGCAATGTAATGCTCACAGAAAGAGACGAATTTATTTATGATGAGATGATCACCCATGTGCCCATGGCAATCCATAAGGAGGCTAAGGATATCCTTGTAATTGGTGCAGGAGATGGAGGTGTTGTCCGTGAACTGACCAGATATGACAGAGTCAGTCGCATTGACCTGGTAGAAATGGACCCTATGGTTGTGGAAGCCTGCCGCGCATATCTTCCCGGAAATGCATGCAGACTGGATGACAGAAGAGTACACCTTCATTACGAAAATGCACTGAAATTTATCAGAAGGTGTGAGGGAAAATACGACCTTATTATTGTAGATTCCTCCGATCCCTTTGGACCCTCCGAAGGACTTTTTACCCGTGAATTTTATGGGAACTGCTACAATGCACTAAAGGACGACGGAATTATGGTAAATCAGCAGGGAAGTCCCTTCTATACCGAGGATGCACATGCCATGCAGCGCAGTCATAAGAAAATTGCCAGTACCTTCCAGATCAGCCGTGTTTATCAGGCACATATCCCCACATTTGCTGCAGGCTACTGGTTGTTTGGATTTGCAAGCAAAAAATATCATCCGGTAGATGACCTGGATCCTGAGGCATGGAATGCATTAAATCTTCGCACACGTTACTATACAACAAGACTTCATAAAGGAGCATTTTATCTTCCTGCATTCCTGGAGGAGATGCTAAAAGAAGTGGAGGAATAATATATGATCCGACCTAACGTAGAAACCTTTATCGGCTGCGAAAGCAGCTTTGAGGAAGCATCTGTAGTTCTTTACGGGGCACCGTTTGATTCCACAACAAGCTTTCGACCGGGTGCCAGATTTGGCCCATCAGCCATGCGCCATGAAAGCTTTGGCCTTGAGACCTACAGTCCCTATCAGGACAGAGACCTTATGGATATCCGGGTATTTGACAGCGGAGACCTGGAGCTTTGCTTTGGAAGCAGTGAAATGGCTCTTTTGGATATAGAAAAGAGAGCAAAGGAAATATTAAAAGCAGATAAGCTCCCGCTGCTGCTGGGAGGGGAGCATCTGGTGACCTTAGGGGCGGTACGGGCTGTCTTTGAGAAATATCCGGATCTTCATATTATTCATTTTGACGCACATGCAGATCTAAGAGATGATTATCTGGGAGCAAGGCTAAGCCATGCCTGCGTGCTGCGAAGATGCCACGACCTTTTGGGAGATAACCGCATTCATCAGTTCTGCATCAGAAGCGGTGAGAGAGAAGAATTTCAGTTTGCCAGATTGCATACTGACTTTCATCCATTTACCTTTGATGGTCTGAAGGAGACCGTGAGGGACCTGAAGGAAAAAAAGGCTCCGGTATATTTTACAATTGATCTGGACTGCCTGGATCCATCAGTATTTCCAGGTACAGGAACACCGGAGACAGGAGGGGTAAGCTTCCTTGAGCTTCTTGATGCGATCCGCACTGTTTCCCAGACAAATATAGTGGGGGCAGACGTTAATGAACTGGCACCTATGCTGGATGTAAGTGGTGTTTCCACTGCAACAGCATGTAAGGTTCTTAGAGAGCTGCTTCTGGCAATTACAGAATAAATCAATC
>CAKRKL010000064.1 GCA_934358405.1 uncultured Blautia sp. | reverse complement strand
CTCTTATTGAAACCGCCCGGGATCTTTCCTACGGCGTACATTTTCTCTTCATATTCAACGCTTAACGGGAAAAAGTCAATTCCCTCTCTTGGCTCTTTGGAAGCTGTCGCTGTAGCAAGTACGGTGGTGTCACCATAATGCATAAGTGCTGCACCATTCGCCTGTTTTGCAACACGTCCGATATCTACGGTAAGTGTTCTTCCGGCTAATTCCATGGAATAACTTTTGTACATGTCTTCTCTCCTTTAATATAAAATCTTGATCTGAAAGGCTGCGTTTTCTTTATTTCAGGCAGCTGCCTGCTGCTCTGAAAGACCACGCACAGCCCTCTTTGGCTTCGCCAGAACAGAAGTCCGAAACGACTGAAAAACACACTTCTGTGTATTTATGCAGACCACTGCACTCTTTAAAATGTCCTTTTCAGAAGTCTCGGAAATCTTCGCCTGCAGCTTTGTTAAAGCACAGACAATAGTGCCTCTGTTATGGCTTTTTGCCACTTATACGTGTGATAACATTTTTGCATTTTAAAATAGGGCGGATGGATATCCGCCCCTTCCGCAACTAATTATTTTCTTAAACCTAATTTCTCAATCAGTGCACGGTATCTTTCAATGTCTGTTTTCTTTAAGTAAGCTAACAGTCCACGTCTCTGACCTACCATTTTCAGCAGACCACGTCTGGAATGATGATCCTTGTGGTTGTTCTGTAAATGCTCAGTAAGCTCCTGGATTCTTGCAGTAAGGACAGCTACCTGTACCTCTGGTGAACCAGTATCTCCCTCACATCTTGCATACTCTTTCATGATTGCTGCTTTCTTTTCTTTTGAAATCATTTTGACTTCCTCCTTATATTATAATAGTCTCTCTTACAGGTATTCCTGCAAAGACATAATCGCCTCATATTAAGAGACGGTCGGAGTTTCCAACCTCTGAATATGGGCTGTTCTCTTTTGCTGCAGACAGCAATTTCCTGTCCACACTTTTCTTAGTATAGCATACCAAAAAACTTCTGTAAACTACTTTTTCACAAAATACTCAGAAATTCATCTTACTTTTTTGTCTTTCCAGCGGGTCATCATCTAACAGGCAAAAAGCAATATTGGTAGCATGATCAGCAACTCGCTCCAGACCGGAAATAATGTCTGAGAAGATCATTCCTGCTCCGGCAGTACATTCTCCTTGTGTAAGACGGCGGATATGAGATTCCTGAAGATCCTTTTCCACCTGATCCACCTGATCTTCAAGATCCAGAATGTCCTGCATATGTTCCAGATTATTATGTGCAAACATATCAAGTGAATATGTAGTTACTTTGATAACCAGATCCAGCATTTTGGAAAGCTCTGCTCTTGCCTGGGGGCTGAACTCAAGCTTCTGCGCCTGTCTGGCCTTCGCTGCGTCTGCAATATTTTCAGCATGATCCCCGATTCGCTCAATATCATTTACAATATGAAACAAGCCTCCAAGACTTTTGGCATCATCTGCCGGAAGCGTAGTCTGGTTCACCTTTACCAGATAGTCGGTAATCGCATGATTAAGAAAATCAATCTGCTTTTCTACTGCATAAACCTCTCCAATGTCCGCTTCGTCCAATGTGATCAGAGCGTTCATGGCACGTTCCAGATTGGTAATTGCCATCTGTCCCATGCGGCTCATTTCCTGAATGGCATCAAGCACAGCAGTAGTAGGAGAATAAACAGATTTTTCGCCGATATACTGCAGGCTGAAGTTCTCATTCTTCTTCGTATCATCCTTTTTCACAAAGAATCCGGTAAGCTTCACAATCTGTCTGTTAAATGGTGCCAGCATCACCACTTCCACGATTTTGATCAGCGTATGGGCATTTGCCACCTCGCGCCCCGGATTATGTCCTGAAATATTTTCAATAAAGTGTGTGATCGGCTCCAGGCCAACGGAAATGATCACATACATGATCACCGTACCAATAATATTAAAGAACAGATGGATAAGGGCTGCTCTTTTGGCATCTCTTTTTCCGCTAAGACCAGCTATAAGGGCTGACACACAAGCTCCGATATTACAGCCTAAAATAATAAAGAAGCAGATCCGCATGTCCAGAAGCCCCTGATTGGCAAGAAGCAGAATAATTCCTACCGTTGCGGAAGAGCTCTGCAATACAGCGGTTACTGTCATACCCACAATCAGTGCCAGAAAATGACTGTTCAGGGAGCCCATTACATTTACCACCTGTGGTGATTCCCGAAGAACAGACATGGCAGAGGACATGGAAGTAAGTCCCATAAATAAAATTCCAAATCCCAGCAGCACCTCACCAGCGCGCTGAACTTTGGTCTTTTTGGAGAACATCACCATAATGATTCCTGCCATAATGATTACCGGTGCCAATTCAGAAAGATTGAATGCGATCAGCTGGGAGGTAATGGTTGTACCGATATTGGCACCCATGATCACTCCTGCAGCCTGATACAGATTCATAAGCCCTGAATTAACAAAGCTGACTGTCATAACGGTTGCTGCACTTGAAGACTGGATAATTGCGGTAAACAGGGTTCCTACCAGAATTCCCCGAAGAGGAGTTTTTGTAAAGAATTCCAGAATGCTTCGCATTTTGGCTCCTGCAGCCTTTTCCAGGCTGTCGCTCATCAGTCTCATTCCGTAAAGGAAAAGCCCCAGGCCACCCATTAATCCAAGTATAATTTCTGCCATTAATTATGATCTCCCTCATCAAAATAAGCCCTGCCGTCCTTTGCATCTGCCAGGAGTCTGGTTTTCAGTGCTTCAAGAGACGGAAATTTTTGCTCAGGGCGCAGGAATTTTTTAAAATCAACACGGCAATTTTCTCCATAGAGGTCTTCTTCGCAGTCAAAAAGATAGGTCTCCACACCAACAAAGCTTTCACCTATGGTAGGCTTATTTCCAATATTGGTAATTCCATGATAAACCCGGTCTCCAAAATATGAGCTTGTTACATACACGCCATTTGGCGGCAGGATCTTACTCTTTGGAGGCACAATGTTGGTGGTGGGGAGAAGCACCTTATGTCCCATTCCCCGTCCGTGGACTACGCTGCCCTCCACAAAATAATCTGCTCCCATAAGAGAGCTTACCTTTTGCATGTTTCCTTTTTTCAGTTCTTCTCTGATAAAGGTACTGCTGATCTTCCTGTGTCCGTCCATCTCCTTGGATAAAACTTCCACCTGGAAGCCATATTTATTCCCAAATTCTTCCAGAAGCTTAGGATTCCCCTTCCGTTCAAAGCCAAAGCGATTATCCTCTCCCACAACCACATAAGAGGCTCCCAGGTCTCCCATAAGAATTTCTTTTATAAAGCTCTCAGCCTTCATATGCCGGATCCTGTCATCCAGCTGGCACTCTACCAGCACATCAATGCCAAGTGATTCAAGAAGGGAAGCCCGCTCCCGGCTGGTAAGGATCATGCTGCTTGAAGCATCAATAGCAAACAGAACTGCCTGCTCCCCAAGTGCCTTTCGCTCTTTGATCTTTTCTACCAGCTTTCTGTGTCCGCGGTGGATCCCATCGAACTTTCCCATTGTTACTGCACAGTTAGCAAGCTTTGGAAACTCGCCTTCTATCTTCAGGTATTCCATACATCTCTCCTGTCAAAACATCTTTACCGGATAATATTTCTTTTTCCCCCTGTCCCACTGAAAAATACCTGTAAACGTTTTGTCACTGGCATACATACGCACCCAGCCGTCTTTATGCTGGGGATGCACCAGATTTTCTGTCAGCGGATTTCCGTTCTGTAAAAGCCTGTCCCCATAGGAGTCTGCATAAAGTGCAGGGTAATCAGCCAAAACCTCTTCTACCGGGTAGATCATATGAGAAACAGTTCCATTTTCTGATGCCGCCTGTATTTCACCAAGAGTATGACTCTCTTCCAGTGAAAATCTGCCTACCCTTGAGCGGAGCAGTTCTTCCATGCAGCCGCCGCAGCCCAGCTTCTCTCCCACATCATGGCACAGTGTGCGGATATAGGTTCCTTTGCTGCAGGTTACTCTGATTTTTACCAGAGGAAGTTTTATTTCCAGAGGCTCTATCTCATAGAAGCACACCGGACGTGCCTTCCGTTCTACAGTTTTTCCCTCTCTTGCAAGCTCATAAAGCTTCTTTCCATCCACCTTCAAAGCGGAATACATAGGCGGGATCTGCAGCTGTTCTCCAACAAAGCTGTTAAGCACAGACTTTACCTCATCCTCTGTCACTGTCACTTCCTTTTCCTCCAGAATTGTTCCTGACATATCCTGGGTGTCTGTAGTGATTCCAAGATGAAGGACTGCCTCATAGGTTTTCTCTTTATCTGTAAGAAGCTCTACCAGCTTGGTTCCTTTCCCAAGTGCTACCGGGAGAACCCCTGTAGCATCCGGATCAAGAGTACCTGTGTGACCGATTTTCTTCATGTGAAGGATTCCACGGAGCTTGGCAACCACGTCATGAGAGGTAAACCCCTTTTCTTTATGAATTACAATTATTCCCTGAAATTCTGCCATTACTCATCCTGCCCTAAAAGCTGTTTTTCGATCTGTTCTGAAATATTATTGATCACATCATACATAGAGCCAGCCAGATCACAGCCTGCAGCTCTTACATGTCCGCCGCCTCCGAAATAGGAAGCAATCTTGCTTACATCTACCTTGCCATTGGAGCGCAAGGATACCTTAAACAGCTGGCTCGCATGCTCATAAATAAACATTGCCACTTCCACACCCTTTGTCAGGCGAAGCTGGCTTACGATTCCATCCAGGTCAGAGGGCTGTACGCCATAGAAGTCCATATCCCTCATTTTCATATAGCCTACAATGCATTTGCCATCCAGAACCATAATGCTCTCTGCCAGCACACGTCCCATAACCTGATTCTGAATATAAGTTTTCTGGTAAAAGGACTGGTCAATAATATTAGAAAAATCCACTCCCTTTTCCATCAGATCGCCGGCAATACGCATGGTATCCGCAGATGTGGAGGAATACTGGAACACTCCTGTGTCGTGGATGATTCCTGTATAAATAGCAGTTGCAATATCCACATCTATTTTTTCTTTATCCAAAAGGCTGTACAATACTTCACTTGCAGAGCTGATTTCACCCTTAACATGGTTAATTTCTGCAAAGCCCAGATTACTGATATGATGGTCAATGCAGGCTGTTTTTCTGGCATGGGCAAAATGCTTCTCTGCTACTGCCAGACGATCCAGTGCGCTTACATCACAGGTCACAAAAAGATCATATTCTTTCTCTTCTCCTGCTTCATATTTCACTTCATCCATGCAGGCAATATGTCCGAATACCGGTTTTGGCTTTTCCAGATATATATCTGCGTTAATATTGGGATACCACTTTTTGATATACAGATAAAGTGCCATACAGGAGCCAACACAGTCTCCGTCCGGACGCACATGTCCGCCAATACCCATGGTCTTCACACCATCCAGAATTTCTTCGATTCTTTCCATTCCCTCACCTCAGTCTTCTTCCTTTACCTCAACCGCTTCTTTCTCAGCACTTCCGGAATGATCATGCTCTATCACATCATCAATCAGCTTTGACATATTAACGCCATATTCAATCGATTCGTCCAGGATAAAACGAATTTCCGGTGTATTGCGAAGATTCAGATTTTTGGCAAGCTGACGCCGGATATAGCCTTCTGCGCTTTTCAGTCCCCGAATGGTAGACTGTTTGGACTCCTCACTGCCCAGCACACTGATAAATGCCTTGCAGGTTTTAAGATCCGGTGCCACCTCAACTGCCATCACAGATGTCATGGGATGGATGCGTGGATCCTTGATCTCGCCGCGAATGATATTGCTCAGTTCTTTCTGAACCTCTGCATTGATCCTGGTATTTTTTATACTGTTTTTTCTCATGCTTGGTCTCTCCTATACAGGTGCACCAAATCCGGTTCTGTATTAGTCCCATCCCCGGATAGCCTTCAACGGAAAAATTGGGAGCAATATACCTTGCCCCCAACTGATATCTGCGGATTACTACGCTGTATTACTGCTTCCGCAATCCTGCAAACATCCGGATCACTGTCTGCCTTTTCAGATGGCAGACAGTAATCTCATCCTAGCGTGGCACCTCAACCATAATATATGCTTCTACTTTGTCTTCTTCTTTTACATCATTGAAATCCTGGAATACAAGACCACACTCATATCCTGCACGGACTTCCTTGACATCATCCTTAAATCGTTTAAGAGAAGCCAGTTCACCTTCAAAGATCTGGTCCTCACCTCTGCTTATGCGAACCTTGCAGCCTCTCTGGAAGGTACCGTCAAGCACATAGCTTCCTGCGATAGTTCCGATACCGGAAGCCTTAAACAGCTGACGAACCTCTGCATGACCGATTACCTTTTCCTCGAATACAGGATCCAGCATACCCTTCATAGCAGCCTCAACATCCTCGATTGCCTGATAGATAACCTTATACAGGCGAAGGTCTACGCCTTCCTGCTCAGCCAGCTGTTTTGCAGTAGCATCCGGGCGTACGTTAAATCCGATGATAATTGCATTTGATGTAGCAGCAAGGCTGACATCAGACTCATTGATCGCACCAACACCGCCATGAATCACTCTTACAACAACTTCCTCATTGGAAAGCTTCACAAGACTCTGCTTAACAGCCTCTACAGAGCCCTGAACGTCTGCCTTGACAATAATCGGAAGCTCTTTAAGATCGCTTGCCTGAATCTGGTCAAACAGATTATCAAGGGAAAGCTTGCCTTTTGTCTCCTCAAGAAGACGATTCTTGTTTTCGGAAACAAATGCTGCTGCAAAGTTCTTTGCTTCTTTATCGTTCTCAAAGGACATGAGAACCTCACCTGCATTAGGTACATCACCAAGTCCAAGGATTTCTACCGGAGTAGACGGACCAGCCTGTTTTACGCGGCGTCCCTTATCATCCATCATAGCACGTACCTTACCGCTGCATGCACCGGCTGCAATGAAATCTCCCACATGAAGAGTTCCCTTTTGTACAAGGATGGTTGCTACCGGTCCCTTTCCTTTATCCAGCTGGGCCTCAATCACAAGACCTCTTGCTGCACGGTTCGGATTTGCCTTCAGTTCAGAAACCTCTGCTGTTAACAGGATCATTTCAAGAAGGTCATCGATTCCTTTTCCTTCTTTTGCAGATACAGGTACAAACGGAGTTGTTCCGCCCCAGTCTTCCGGAATCAGCTCATACTCAGAAAGCTCCTGTTTTACACGCTCAATGTTTGCACTTGGCTTATCAATCTTATTAATAGCAACAATGATTTCAACTCCTGCTGCCTTTGCATGGCTGATTGCCTCTACTGTCTGCGGCATTACACCGTCATCTGCAGCTACTACAAGAACTGCGATATCAGTGGAGTTTGCTCCACGCATACGCATAGCAGTAAATGCCTCATGTCCAGGTGTATCCAGGAAAGTAATCTTCTGACCGTCAACGTCAACTACGTAAGCACCGATATGCTGTGTAATTCCACCGGCCTCTCCTCTTGTTACATTTGTCTTACGGATTGCATCCAGAAGAGAAGTTTTACCATGGTCAACATGACCCATAACGCAGACTACCGGAGGTCTTGGAACCATTGTAGACTCATCTTCCTCTTCCTCTTTCAGAAGCTCCTCGATCACGTCTACCTTTTCTTCTTTTTCTGCAATAATATCAAATCCAAGAGCAATTTCTTCAGCCTGCTCGAAATCAATTTCGTGGTTTACAGTTACCATCTGGCCTTCCATAAACAGCTTCTTAACAATTGCAGACGGCTGCATCTTCATTGCCTCTGCAAGCTCGCGGATCGTAAGCTTCTCCGGAATTGTGATTTCTTTGATTTCCGTCTTCTTCTCTTCCTGCTTTGGCTGCGGAGTTGGCTTCTGAAGGGCTTTCGGAATTCTGGACATCTGATTTCTGCCGCCCTGGTTTGGTCTGTGTCCGCCACCTGAGGTCTTATCGAAATCCTTCTTCTTGTTCTTATTCTCTCTGTCACGCTCACGCTTGCTGTCCTTAGATGTCTTGGTCAGCTCAGGTGTAAAGATTGCATCTGATCCGCCGCCGCTGCTTCTTCTTGCACCGCCTGAACGCTGGCCGCCCTGATGATTCTGTCCGCCTCCGAAGCGTCCCTCACCGCGGCTGTCACGTCCTTCATCCTTTCCGCCAAAACGTCCCTGACCGCCCTGTGGTCTTCCCTGGCCAAATCTGTTTCCGCCGTTTCCTCCGCGGTTGTCACGGTTATCTCCCTGGCGGAAATTTCGTCCGTTTCCGTCACCCTGGCGTGGTCCTCTATTCTGGGAATCTCCCTGTCTTGCAGGTCTTCCCTGGCCATCGCCGTTTCTGTTTCCGCGGAATTGTCCCTGTCCATTCTGACCGCCCTGTGGTCTTCCCTGGCCAAATCTTCCGCCGTTTCCTCCGCGGTTATCACGGTTATTGTCGCGTCCCTCACCCTGACGGAAATTTCGTCCGCCCTGCTGAGAATTTCTGTTATCATAGTTCTGACCGCCCTGGCGCTGGGTGTTCTCATTTCTGTTCTGCTGACCTGCCGGCTTTGCAGGTGTCTCAGTCTGTGCCTTAACCGGCTGTGAAATCTGAGGCTTAGCTGGCTGTGAAGTCTGTGTTTTAGCCGGCTGCTCAGTCTTTGGTGTGCTTACCGGTGCTGCTGCCTTTGGTTCCTCAGTTTTTGCAGGTGCACTCTTAGCCCCTGCAGCCTCAGTCTTTGGCGCACTTACCGGTGCTGCTGCCTTTACAGGTGTCTCAGGCTTTGCAGGTGCACTCTGTGTGCGCGGCTTTTTCTCTGCTGCCGGTTTCTTTTTGTTCTTTCCGCCATCGCTTGCGTTCTGTGCGTGGTATACACGGATAATATTTTTTTTCTTCTTCGGTGTCTCTGCACCGTCGCCTTCTTTTTTTACTGATACTTTCTGCTCTTCTGTCTTAGGAGTCTCCAATGTTATTCCTTTCTCCTTTCCCGTATCTATCTCTTTTTTCAATTTATTCCTTTTATCTTTTTGGTTATCTTTTATTTTGTCCTTTACAGACTCATGTGCCCGGATCGTCATCCTGCATGCCTCCCTTTCACCAAAACAAAAAACATTCTCCAGGAACTCTTAAAAGCATTCCCGGGAATACTTTTTCCTCTTTGGTACGGGCATTTAGCATTCTCTGCCTTCATCCCCCAGTGCTTTCATAACAGCCTGTGCAAAATTTGCATCCTGTATTGCAAGGCTGGCACGGAATTCCTTGCCCATGGCATGACCCAGGTTTTCTTTATCTGAAAGAATATACAAGGGCACTTCATAAAAGGTACACATATTTCTGAATTTCTTTTTGGTGTTCTCAGAGGAATCACCTGCTACCACTGCCAGATATCCTTTTCCGGATTTAATGGATTTCTCAGTGGAAAATTCTCCGCTTACGGTCTTTCCCGCCTTCGTTGCCAATCCGATCAGAGACAATGCTTTATTATTCTTCAATCGTATCAAACTCCCTCTCCAGGCTTTCATAAACCTCTTCCGGAATAGACACCTTTAAGGAACGCTCCAGTCCGTGGTTCTTTCTGGCCTTTTCAAGGCATTCCCGGGAAAAGCAGATATAAGCTCCCCGGCCGTTTTTCCTGCCTGTGGCATCCAGAAGGATCTCATCCTCTGCGGTTTTTAATACCCTGATCATTTCTTTTTTATTTTTCATTTCTCTGCAGCCAGTACACTGGCGCATAGGAATCTTATTCTTCGTCTTCATTCTCTGCTGCATCCTCAGTCACTTCTGAGTCTTCCTGTGCAGGAGCTTCCATCTCCTCATCTGCAGCTGCATCTTCGGAAGCCTCTTCGTACTCGTTTTCTTCCTCGTACTCATCTTCTTCGTCATCATAATCATAGAAGTCGCCGGACTCTCTTGCCTGTGTCTCGCTCTTGATATCAATCTTAAAGCCTGTCAGACGAGCTGCAAGACGGGCATTCTGGCCCTCCTTGCCAATTGCAAGGGAAAGCTGATAATCCGGTACAACAACCAGTGCTGTCTTCTCATCCGGATCAGCCATAACAGCGATTACCTTCGCCGGACTTAAGGCATTCTCAATAAGGATTGCCGGATTCTCATCCCAGTTGATGATGTCGATCTTCTCACCGCGAAGCTCGTTTACAATTGCACTGACACGGGCTCCGTTTACACCTACGCATGCTCCAACCGGATCTACGTCAGGATCGTTGCTCCATACAGCAAGCTTGGTACGGGAGCCAGCCTCACGGGCAATACTCTTGATTTCTACTGTTCCGTCCTTAACCTCAGCTACTTCGGATTCAAAAAGACGTTTTACAAGGCCTGGATGTGTTCTGGATACCAGAATGCGCGGTCCCTTCGGTGTATCCTTAACTTCAAGAATGTACACCTTGATTCTCTCAGTAGGCTTGAAGGTCTCACCCTTCACCTGCTCATTCTCTCCGAGAATAGCATCTGCCTTGCCAAGATTTACGCTCACATTGTGTCCAACCACACGCTGTACAATACCGGTTACAACTTCTTTCTCATTGCCATGGTACTGATCGAACAGAACCTTTCTCTCCTCCTCACGGATTTTCTGAAGGATTACGTTCTTTGCATTCTGTGTAGCGATACGGCCAAATTTGTCAGAGTGGATTTCCACCTTTACAAGGTCTCCGATCTCTGCATTGGTGTTCTGCTTCTGTGCATCAACCAGAGAGATTTCTTCAGCAGGGTCATCTACAAACTCAACTACCTTGCGGTCTGCATATACGCTGAAATCACCAGTTTCTCTGTTGATAGTCACGTGAACATTATCAGCTTTTCCGAAATGATTCTTGTATGCCTGAATCAAAGACTGTTCAATCGCATCCAGCAGGGTTTCCTTGCTGATGTTTTTGTCACGTTCCAGTTCATCCAGAGCACCCATTAACTCCTTGTTCATTTTTCTTATTTCCTCCTTTATGCTTTCCAGTTTAATCGCGCAGCAGGATGCCGCCGGTACGGCAGCATTTCCTTTTAGAAATCAATTGCCAGACGTACCAGTGCAATATCCTTCTTATCAAAGGTACGGGGAGTTCCTTCCTCGTCGATGGTCACACTGTTATTATCATATGCTGTTAATTCACCGCAAAATTCTTTTTGCTTTTCGATTGGCCGGTAGGTTCTGATTTCCACCAGTTTGCCAATGCTTCTGGCAAAATCTTTTTCTTTCTTTAACGGTCTGTCAAGTCCCGGAGAGCTGATCTCCATAATATAGCTGTCTTCGATGAAATCATCCTCATCCAGCTTGTCGCTGAAAGCTCTGCTTACTGTCTCGCAGTCATTCACTGTGATTCCGCCAGGCTTATCAATGTAGCCTCTTAAGTACCAGGTTCCTGCTTCCTTTACATACTCTACATCTACCAGCTCGAATCCATTGCTCTCAACGATGGGTGCCAGCATTGCTTCTGCTTTCTGTTCATACTCTTCTTTTCTGCTCATTTTCCCACCTGCCTTTCATTGTCAGCAGCTTGTGCATTACACACAGCCGGTCTTATCAGCAAAAGGAGTGGGCTCACGCCCACTCCTCTGTCAACAAGTTCTGATTTTCTTCATTCTAACACCTTTATATCCAAA
>CAKRKL010000063.1 GCA_934358405.1 uncultured Blautia sp. | reverse complement strand
GTAGAAATCGTTGAGGCGCAGACCGTGTGTCCGGGTAAATATATTGCAATTATTACCGGTGATCTCAGTGCGGTAAAGGCTGCCGTTGATACAGCTGTAACAACATATGAAGATAAGTGCATTGACAGTTTTGTACTGGGCAATCCGCACGAGTCTCTTTTCCCGGCTATTTACGGAACTACTCAGGTTGAGGAAATCAGTGCGCTGGGAATTCTTGAAACATACGATGCAGCTTCTATTATTGAAGCAGCAGATCAGGCAGCAAAGACAGCAATCGTTGATCTGATCGAGCTTCGTGTTGCAAAAGGTATGTGCGGAAAATCTTACATGATGATTACTGGTGAGGTTTCAGCAGTAACTGCATCTATTGACAGAGCCAAAGAACTGGTTGCTGCAAAAGGCATGTATCTGGATTCATCTGTTATTGCACATCCGGATAAGAGGATGATTGACAGTCTTCTGTAAGATTTCATAGTAAATAACTGAGCGCGGAGGAACCTGAACTCATGCTTGCATTAGAGAGACGAAATCTGATTCTGGAAAAACTACAGAATGAAAAACGTGTAGTTGTAAGTGAGCTCAGCCAGATGTACGGGGTTTCTGAAGAAACAATCCGGCGAGATCTGGACAAGCTTGAAAAAGAGGGGCTTGCAATTAAGAGCTATGGCGGTGCTGTGATCAACGAAGATGTAAGCATTGACCTGCCTTTTAATGTGCGCAAGAACCAGAATGTGGTAGGAAAACAGAAAATTGCGGAAATAGTAGCCTCTCTTGTACATGACGGGGAACATCTGCTTCTGGATGCCAGCACTACTGCGGTGTTCGTAGCAAAAGCACTGAAAGAAAAAGAACGTCTGACCGTAATTACCAATTCCATGGAGATTCTCCTTGAGCTGGCTGATGTGTCAGGCTGGAATATTATTTCCACAGGCGGGATGATGAAGGAAGGCTATCTTGCCTTCCTTGGATCTCGTACAGAAGAAGCTATTCGTTCTTACTTTGTAGATACCGTTATTTTTTCCTGTAAAGCTCTTGATGAGAAACTAGGTGTAATGGAATCTCAGGATGCTTTTGGAACTGCGAAGAAAGCTATGCTTGATTCAGGACGTAAGAAAATCCTGGTTGTGGACAATACAAAATTTGACCAGACCGCGTTTTCCATAGCAGGAAGACTGCGGGATATTGATATCATCGTGACAGATAAAAGGCCTGCTGATAAATGGCTGCAGCTGTTTAAAGAGGCCGGAGTGGAGTGCAGATATCCAGAATCTGTCCGATAAAGGAGCATTGAATTATGAAAACTTTTGAAATGAAAACAGTCATCCATTTTGGTGACAATTCCCTGGATAGACTGGCAGAACTGCCATACAAAAAAGTTCTGGTGATCACAGATCCATTCATCGCAAAAGGGGAAATGATCAATTTGATTACAGACCCATTGAAGCGCGGTGGCAAGGAGTTTGAAATATTCAGTGATGTTGTGCCGGATGCACCGTTAGAAAAAATTGCAGTAGGCGTAAAGAAGTTCCTGGAATATCAGCCGGAGGTTGTAGTAGCCGTCGGAGGTGGGTCTGCTATTGATTCTTCAAAGGCAATCCGTGAGTTTGCCCTGAAAATCAACAACTATGGAAAAGTAGGTCTTATTGCGATTCCTACTACAAGTGGTACAGGCTCTGAAGTTACTTCTTTTGCAGTTGTAAATGATACAGAAAATCATGTGAAATATCCGCTTATTTCAGACAGTCTGACTGCTGATGAAGCGATTCTGGATGCAGAACTTGTAAAGAGTGTTCCACCTTCCATTACAGCGGATACAGGTATGGACGTATTGACTCATGCAATTGAATCTTATGTAAGTATTAATCACAATGAATTTTCATCTGCTCTTGCAGAAAAATCAATTGAAATCTGCGGAGTTTTTCTGTTAAGAGCATACTTGGATGGCAATGATATGCATGCCCGCCAGAAAATGCATGTTGCTTCCTGTCTCGCAGGTCTTTCCTTTAATGCAGCGGGACTTGGAATTACACATAGTATGGCGCATCAGCTGGGAGCAGTATTCCACATTCCACATGGTCGTGCCAATGCGATGCTTCTTCCTCACATTGTTGAGTTTAATGCAGACATTAACAAACACAGCAAGAGCCAGAAGGAATATCTTCCGGCAGTAAAACGATATGCAAATATTTCTCATATTTTGGGCCTTAGCAATTACAATAAGGTAATGTCTGTCAGATCTCTTGTAAACTGGATTCAGTTTATGCAGAAAGAAATGAATATTCCGCTTACCATCCAGGAAATCGGAACGATTTCTCCTGATGAATATTTCGGAGCAATTGATAAAATGGCAGATGCAGCACTTGCAGATGCCTGCACAGCTGCAAATCCGAGAGTTCCGGCCAAGGAGGATATTGTAAAGATTTATAAGAAGCTTTGGTCATTCTAAGCAAACAGCTGCTGCAAGCTGAACAAAGGCAACTGACTTAAGACAGAGACGAGAATCTGCCTTAGAGTGTGTTTAAAAAGACTTTTCGCAAGATATGCGTCACAATTTGCGAAATTATTTTTCAGACACGCTCCGGGGCGGTTCATCTTTGATATGTAATGAAGCTTACCAACATAGTGAATATTATGCAACAAGCACAGTGCATGATATTCAGTGTGTTGGTAACAAAAAGACCGGGAGTGTGCCATATGAGTATTTATACAAAAAACGGAGACAAGGGAACGACTAATCTTGTCCATACCAAAAATGTTTCCAAATCTGATGACAGAATTCAGTTGGAGGGAACCATAGATGAGCTTACCAGCCATATTGGTGTTGTAAAGACTATGGTAAATGAGGGGGATACCATTCATTTTCTTGAAAAGGTTCAGGAGAACCTTATGAAGATAATGAAAGGGGTGTCAGATCCTTACAACAGAGAGTATAAGATCAGTGATGATAAGACTGAGCTTCTGGAAGAGGAAATTGATCGTCTGGAAGCATTGTTTAATTGCCCAAAAGACTCTGTTCTTCCGGGAGCCTGTCCTCTTTCTGCGCAGATTGATGTGACACGTTCTGTTGCGCGAAGAGCTGAGCGGGCACTTGCAGCAGTAAGTGTGAAATTTGGTACAGATTCCGGAAGCAAAAAATACATGAATCGCCTGGCAGATTATTTATACGTATTAGCTCGCTATGCTGAGACAGGCAAATCAAACAGTGAGGTGTCTGCTGCAGCACAGGCAGCAGTGAAAACTACAGCAAAAATACAGGATGTGACCGGGGGAGAGAAAGAAATGAATTATAGTTCTTCAAATGTATCAGCTAATTCTGTAGACGAAGCTGTAATTCAGGCTGTTTTGAGACGCTTGGGTGTTTCTGGCAGAATTACACTTGACAGTGCCAAAAAACTCATTGAAAGAATTGAGCAGGAGGCACTTAGACGTGGCAAAAGTGCAGTAATTGCAGTGTGTGGACCAGATGGAAATCCAATTGCGGTTCATGTGATGGATGGAGCATTTCTGGTAAGCTTTGATGTGGCACTTAAGAAGGCTTATACCTCTGTAGCTGTAAAAATGTCTACCATGGAGCTTTCAGCTCTGGCTCAGCCAGGAGGAACCTTCTACGGTGTAGATAAAATGGACGGAGGAAAGATTGTAATTTTCGGAGGCGGTGTTCCCCTTAAGTGCGGGGATACGATCATTGGCGGCCTTGGTATCAGCGGCGGCACAGGAGAAGAAGATCACAGTCTTGCTGAGTATGGCTTATCCATACTTCCGGAGCTTTTAAGCTGAAAATAGTTTATTTTTTCAGGAAAGAAAAAAGTCCCTTTTTTTTCTCATACGGAGATTTGGAAATAGAAAGCAGCTGATAACCGGTTTTATCGATGATTTCTTTCAGCTTTTTTTCATCAAGCTCCTCATCTGTGAGAATAATGGTTTCTCCCTTTGCGTGTGAGGAGGTGACTTTTTTTACGGAAAAAGCATTTCGAATTTGTTCATTTACGTGAGATTCACACATTCCACACATCATTCCGTCTATTTTTAAAGTATATTGCTGCATAAGGCCTCTCCTTTTTAGTAAAATAGTATACTGTGCAGTCAAAGTCCTGGAAGGATCACTCACAGCTGGCAATGTGGCTACAGACATTATTATAACATTTTTCTTCAAAAAGAAAATATTATATATTGATAAAATCCCTCAATAGAAAAGGAAAATCCCTATAATCTCTGTCGATTTGTAAGGGAATTTCTCGACAGAAAATTATTGTAAGGAATTAAAAAATTTGTTAGAATAGAAGAAACGAAAGAGAAAAAAATAAATTTCTGATTTTCTGCGGTGTTCTGCTGCGGTATGTGCGGACAGTTTTTCTGCCGTGGGCTGCTCAGCCCCAATCAGCAATCATTCCATCATCCGTTTAACCTGAAATTCGTTGCATAAGGGTACTGGAATAACCGGCCTTCATGGCGAAAGCATGGAAACTTATGTCCGTGCAGCAAAAGAAGATGCATAAAGTGCATCACCATAGCCTGTATGACAATACAGGAATAGTTCTCTGTCGTTTTCTTACGGCAAAAAAATCATATCTTTTACATATTTGGTGCTTTTACCAAAGTAAAGTTCTTTTTTTGAGGGCGGGAGCAAAATGCATACCCGCCCGCCACATGTCTTTAAGCAGTGTCAGCTTTTTTATATTTTCCGGGAGTTGTTCCTTTATACTTTTTAAAAGTACGAATAAAGTAGCTAAGATCATTAAAACCATTGCGATAAGCAATATCTGTTATGGAATCGTCCGTTGTGGAAAGCTGGTAACATGCCTGCTCAATACGCTGACGATTTAGATAATCCATGGGTGTCTGATGGGTCATTTCTGAAAAAAAACGACAAAAATATTTGGGCGACATGGAAACAGAATCAGACAGCTGTTTAAGGGTAAGAGGAGAGGCATAATTCTTTTCAATAAATTCCACCACCTGCTTTAACTGCAAGATTCGCTTGTAATCCCGCCTGGTTTTTGGCTGACTGTCAAGGTAGTAATGATTACCAAAAACGATACCGAAAAAGTGGTAAAATTGTCCAATTACAGAAAGCTCATATCCAGGCGATTTTTCTTCCATAGAATGAAAAAGAGAATTTACTACAGAGAGAACATCTGGATAACGTTGGTCAAAATGATGAAAAATCAGAATTTCCTGATGGACAATTTTTTGGATATAATCTGCACATACAGAATTTAATTTTAAAAATACATTCATATCAAAGACAATACACTGATAGACACAATTGACAGGAATTCCGGAATGCAGGATTCCACTGTGGACAAAAATAACATCACCAGGGTATGCTTTAAAGCTTTTTTCGTCTAAAGTGATGGTAAATTCTCCGGAAAGAATACGAATAATTTCATATTCTACATGCCAGTGGTAGGACATTACATATCTGGGATGATTTACATCAATGTAATGAAACTCAAAAGGAAACTCGTATGTACCCCTTGGACGGTCTTCATTCTGATCTATAATCTGCAAAATAACTCCTCCCTTCATAAATATATAGAAATTTTGCTGTTTCAACAGAAAAGGTGAATATTGTACTATTATTTGCTATTATAACACAAGTAATTTTAATGAATCAATCATATAATGTAAATTATGAAAGGTTAGAGCGTGTTTGAAAAATTTTCAAATAACCTCTGGAACCTGTTTAATGAAAGTAATTAAATATTTATAAATAACAGGAGGTATATATTACTATGGCAAAGAGCAGATTAATCGGAAGTTACCCTGTAATTGGTATCAGACCGACAATCGACGGACGTAGAGGAACTCTTGATGTAAGAGGATCTCTGGAAGAGCAGACCATGAATATGGCGAAATCCGTTAAGGAATTATATGAGGCAAACTTAAGATATTCCAACGGCGAGCCTGTAAAGGTTGTTATTGCAGATACTACCATCGGACGTGTTGGTGAGGCAGCTGCATGCGCTGATAAATTCAGACATGAGGGCGTTGATATTACAGTAACAGTTACACCTTGCTGGTGCTACGGTGCAGAGACAATGGATATGGATCCTCAGACTATTAAGGCTGTATGGGGATTCAATGCAACTGAGAGACCAGGTGCTGTTTACCTTGCATCCGTTCTTGCCACACATGCACAGAAAGGCCTTCCTGCATTTGGTATCTACGGACACGAAGTTCTGGATGCTGACGATACAGTAATGCCAGAAGATGTTAAAGAGAAAATGTTAAGATTTGGTCGTGCAGCAGTTGCAGTTGCAACTATGAGAAACAAATCCTGGCTGCAGATCGGTTCTGTTACAATGGGTATTGGCGGATCTATTATCGATCCTGATTTCATTGAGTCCTACCTTGGAATGCGTGTTGAGTCTGTTGACGAGGTTGAGATCATCCGTCGTATGTCAGAGGGCATCTATGATCACGAAGAATTTGACAGAGCAATGAAGTGGGCAAAAGAGAACTGCACCATCGGATTTGACAAGAACCCACCGGAACTTCAGATGACAGAAGAGCAGAAAGAAGAGCAGTTTGAGTTCGTAGTTAAGATGGCTGTTATCATTAAAGAGCTTATGAATGGATGCGACAATCTTGACCCGAAATTCTCAGAGGAAGCTATCGGACACAATGCACTTGCAGCTGGTTTCCAGGGACAGAGACAGTGGACAGACTTCTATCCGAACGGTGACTTTGCAGAAGCTATGCTGAACACATCCTTTGACTGGGATGGAGCAAGAGAGCCATACATCCTTGCTACAGAGAATGACGTACTTAACGGTCTTGGAATGCTGTTTATGAAACTTCTTACCGGACGTGCTCAGATGTTTGCAGATGTTCGTACCTACTGGAGTGCAAATGCAGTAAAACGTGTTACAGGATATGATCTTGAAGGCGTTGCAAAAGAAAACGATGGTATCATTCACCTGATCAACTCCGGTGCATGCTGCCTTGATGCTTCCGGCGTTGTTAAGGATGAGAACGGCGAAGGCGTTATGAAAGAATGGTGGAATGTTACAGAGGAAGACCAGAAAGCAATCATGAAGGCTACTACATGGAATGCAGCTGATAACGGATACTTCCGTGGCGGCGGATTCTCCTCCAGATTTGAGACAAGAGCTACCATGCCTGCAACAATGATCCGTCTGAACCTTGTAAAAGGACTTGGACCGGTTCTTCAGATTGCAGAGGGATGGACTGTAGAGCTTCCTGAGGATGTATCTGATACACTTTGGAAACGTACTGACTACACATGGCCATGTACATGGTTTGTACCGAGATGCGATGGCAAAGACGGTGCATTCAAGACTGCTTATGATGTTATGAATAACTGGGGTGCTAACCACGGTGCAATCTCCTATGGACATATTGGTGCAGATCTGATCACAATGTGCTCTATGCTGAGAATCCCGGTTTGCATGCATAACGTACCTGAAGCAGATGTTTTCCGTCCGGCAGCTTGGAATGCATTTGGAATGGATAAAGAAGGTGCAGACTTCAGAGCTTGCAAGAACTATGGACCTCTTTATAAATAATTAGCTTTTTATAATCTCCTTCTTTCTTCCCCAAAAAGCTTTCGAAAGAAGGAAACTAAAAGAGCGGGAATCTATATCCCGCTCTTTTGCCGTCTATAGATAAAAAATGTTCTTTTGGCAAAAAAAGGTTGCAACTTTTTGGGGGTGTGGTAAAATAAAAAATAGCATAAAAAAGTATATAAACAGGGAAAAGGGGATATTTATGAAGAAGCTGGGGATAATGCTGGCTGTGGTCCTTACCCTCTGCATGTCTGTAAGTGCTTTTGCAGATGCGGGGAAATCGCAGCAGGTAGATTATAAAACTGACTATTATATGATTGTAGAATCACCGGACGGTGGGGTAGATATGTACTCAGAAGCAAGTACAGACAGTCCGAAGCTGAATGATGAGCTGATTCCTAATGGAACTGCTATTCATGTAGAAGGTGAGAGCAAGGATGATGCAGGAAACATATGGCTGTATACACAGCTGCATGGAATGTTTGGTTTTCTTGAAGAGAAATATCTGAAACCTGCTACTCTTGCAGAGGCAGTTGCATCTGAACTGGCTTTATATGGAAGTAAAGATGTGAATTATGATATTACTGTAAATGCCAAGGAAGACGGTTCTGTTTCTTTATATAAGGGACCTGGCAAAAAATATGGTACTGTTCCAGGTGGCTGTAACATTGCCAATGGTGAGAAATTACATATTGATGTTGAAGTTGATACAGGCAAAGATGGCGTCTGGGGACAAACAACAGCTGGAGAAGTATCAGGCTGGGTAGATATTGCTCAGGCAACTAATACAGAACAGAGCACTGTAGAACTGGTTCCCGAGAATACAGTGACACCGGAAGCAGGAGAGAACAGCGCATCTGCAGCAGAAGAACCTGAGGATAAAACAGAAATTGGCGTAAATTCTGAAGGTGATACGGAAGCAACCGGAGACGCGAATTCTGAAGGCAATACAGAGGCAACCGGAGACGTGAACTCTGAAAGTGATACAGCAGTTGGAAAAGCAGCAGCTGGCAGCGAGGAGAAGAAAACACCAACTCCAAAGCCAACCAGTACACCAACTCCGAAACCAACTAATACCAGTACACCAACTCCGAAGCCAACCAACACCAATACACCGACTCCAGAGCCAACCAGCACCAATACACCGACTCCAGAGCCAACTAATACCAGTACGCCGACTCCGGAGCCAACCAGTACCAGTACACCAACACCGGAGCCGACCAGTACCAGTACACCAACACCAGAGCCAACTGAAACCAGTACACCAACTCCAAAGCCAACCGAGACATCAGCACCTACAGAGAAACCAACAAAGACAGACACACCTGCAGAAAGTGCAGGACAGGCTGCATCCAGTGAAAATGTGGAGAAAGCTTCTTCAGGCATGACCACTCTGATCTGGATCCTGGTTGCTGTAATTATTATCGGAATTGCAGTTGTAATCTGGCTCATTAAGAAAAATAAGAAAAACGATGATTAAATAAGAACACAAAAAGCTCCGCCGTAATAAAACGGCGGAGCTTTTTGATAGGAGGCTGCTATAAAAGCAGCAAATGTCAGAATATCTAAAATTAATTGTTGATAACAACACCCTTCTGAAGCATAACATTTGCATAAACCGCTTTCTCGCCGGTAGCAACGATACAGTATGCTTTCTTAGCTTCCTCATAGAATGCGAAGCGCTCAATATTGCCAACAGCATCAGCGCCACGATCGTCATGCTTGGAAACGATTTCCTTATATGTATCCCAGATTGGAGTCTTTACGGTATCACCAGGCATAACCTCCATTAATGTTACCGGCTTCTCAACATAAGAATCAAGCGGAATAACAGTGAGAATAGCATCCAGAAGCTCAGGAACGCCATGTCCGTCGCAACGTACAACTACTGCATCCTTACCCATGGATTCTACCGGGAAGTTACCGTCTGCGATTACAATGCGATCACTGTGGCCCATCTCGCATAATACCTTTAAAAGCTGTGGTGAAAGTATTTCCGGAATTCCTTTTAACATAATTTAATCTCCCTTCGTTCATGATCGGAATCTTGGTTCCGAAAGTATTCTACATTATAAATTACCTTCATTTAAACAATATTTCAAGTTAAAATTTTACGTAAAAAGATGAAAAATTTACGATTAACAAAATTGGAAAGCTAATTGTTTAGTTTGCATAATGATAAGCTGTGTGATAATATAATATTTAGTAACTATTCGAAAAAATATGTGGAAAATGAATGGTTAAGAGAAATATACAGAACTGATATATGTGTACTGACGCTGGGGGAGCGCCTGGATACGTACGGAATACAGAAAGGGAAAGCAAAAACTATGTATCGAATTTTACTTGTAGATGATGAAATCCTGGTGCGCGATGCAATTAAAGAGAATATTGACTGGGGCTCCATGGATTGTGAACTGGTAGGAGACTGCGAGAATGGAAAACAGGCTGCTGAATTTGTGGAAAACCATCCGGTAGACATTGTTCTTACTGATATTTTGATGCCGTATATGGACGGCATGGAATTAAGCAAATTTCTTCACAACAATTATCCGGAAATTGTGATTGTAATCTTCAGCGGATTTGGAGAATTTGAATATGCGAAGAAAGCAATTCAGTACAATGTAAGTGAATATATGCTGAAACCCGTTACTGCCATGGAACTTCGGGAGGTTATCGGTAAAATGAAAGTAAAAGTGGATCAGCAGCGCAAGGAAAAGCAGAGACTGGAATCCCTGACAAAAACATCTCAGGATTACCATAAAAATGCGCTTGTTATTCGCTCTAAGGCTATTGAGGCGCTGGTCAGCTGTACAAGAGAGATTTCCCAGAGTCTGGATGAGCTGGCAAAAATGGGAATTTACATGGATAGTTCCTCTTATCGGGTGGCTGTATTTGATATGGATCTGTTTTCTGATATACACGAGATCGATATGGAAAAGCGCCAGGAGAGCGCACTGATGGCATTTGTACTATTCAATGTGGCAGATGAGATCGTTACAGACAGAGGTGCAGGAATTGCTTATCAGGAAGGTAATAACAGAGTATGTATTCTTTTTATGGGAGATCACTGCAGGGAATTTTCCAGAGAAACCTATGAAATCTGTGAAGAAATTCAGAGCAAGGTAAAAGAAGTAATCGGAATTGAAGTTTCCGCCGGACTGGGAGGATGGGTGAAGACGCCGGCAGATTTGATCCATTCCCATGAGCAGGCAGAAGGAGCAATTGGACTTCGTTATTTGTTAGGCGGTAATCTTCTCATAGATACAGAAGAACAAACGGAAGAAAGCTGTCTTTCTCTTCAGCAGCCATTAAATGAAATGATAAATGGAATCCGAAACGAGAACATTCAGGCAGTGGACCATGCATTGGCAGATATGAAAGAAAAAATTAAAAAGGCAAGGGCTGATAAAAGTCATGCATGTGTCTGCCTCCAGATGATCCTGCGCCATGCAGGAAGCTGCTGGGAATCTGTAACCTCCGATAATGAAGATCTATTTCACAAAAGAGAGCTTCTGATGGGGAAAGTAACAGAACAGAAAACCTTTGATGAGGCTTTTTCTATGGCTGAGGAATATGTAAAGGAAGTATTTGAAAGATGCTCTTCCATGAATAGCTCCAGTGGTCAGAAGCAGGCTGTTCTTGCCATGGAATACATCCGTGAGCATTATATGGAACCGGAACTGAGTCTTAATGATATCTGTTCTTATTTAAATATCAGTACCAGCTATTTCAGTACACTTTTTAAGGAAGCTACAGGTGGGACATTTTTGGAATTCCTTGGGCGTATCCGCATGGAAAAGGCCAAAAAGCTTCTGGAGCAGACGACTCTCAAGAACTATGAGATTGCAGAAAGGGTTGGATTTGCAGATCCCCATTATTTCAGTATTTCCTTTAAGAAGACAACCGGCAAGACTCCTACAGAATATGCAAGGGAAAAAAGAACTGTATGAAAAAACACTTATTTATTATAGCCGGTATATGTGTATGTGTACTAGCAGGAGCAGCTGGCTTCTATCAGAATAACAGTAAGAACAAAAAATACCAGAAACAGCTATTTTCCATGGACACTTATATGGAACTTACCGCATATGGGAGAAACAGTCAGCAGGCAGTAGAAAAAGCAGCCGAAGAGATTCAAAGACTGGATGCACTTTTATCAGCACAAAATGAAGAAAGTCAGGTATATGCCCTGAACCAATCAGGTGAGCTTCAGGTTTCAGATGAGCTGGCAGAAATTATCAACAGAGGAAAAGAAATATTTCAGGAAACAGACGGTCTTTTTGATGACACGGTTTACCCTTTGGTGAAGCTTTGGGGATTTCCTTCAGGGAAGTATTATGTACCGTCACAGAATGAAATACAGCAGCTTCTTCCATCGGTGGATGGCCAAAAGGTGCAAATCAGCGG
>CAKRKL010000062.1 GCA_934358405.1 uncultured Blautia sp. | reverse complement strand
GCAGTTAGTTCACCGGAGCGTTGCACCGACCTGCGTGGAATAACAGGTGTTCAGAGGCGTCCGCCTTGATTCACTAAGTTCCGCTACGATTAACGAACTCATTTTGTTAGAATGTATTTGTAAAAAACTTTTCACAAGAGATGAGCAGGCGCAAAAATGCAGAAATGATTTTGTGCGTATTTTAAATATTGTTTCATAAATGCGGTTTGATTGATTGAAATAATGAGAAGTGGAAATAATAATATAGATATTTTGAATGAAACAGATTTATATGAGAAGATTTTAGAACGCGATTTAAAAGTTACTTTACATTTTGTACATTCTACTACGGTATATTTTATTTGAAGCTAGTACATCGTTTTCGAAATAACTATACCACTCACTTGCCTGGGCAATCGAATCCACATCCTACGCGATTGGTATAGTTATTTACGAAACGATGTACTGGTTATCGTAGCAGCATTACGATAACTTTTGCATTCGGAAAAAACTCATGCCCACAAATTGTGATGTACTTCTTGGAGCAAGTTTTTCTTAAATCTGTGTTGACTTTGGCTAAGATAAAAATAGACAATATTTTTGCAAAATAAAAAGGCATTTTCTATGTTTCACGTGAAACATTATGTGGCACGGGGATTTTAAAAGTGTTATAATAGCAATAGTTGTATGATAAGATTGCGCAAACTCTCGAGTATGAAGCAGTCCAAAAAATTTATGAAAGGAAGGGTTGATATTGGGCAGAACGATTGCAGTTGCTAATCAGAAGGGCGGAGTTGGTAAATCAACTACGGCAATTAACCTTTCAGCATGTCTTGCAGAACAAGGAAAGAAAGTCCTGACAATTGACATGGATCCTCAGGGAAACACAACCAGTGGATTGGGCGTTGACAAAAATGCAGTAGAAAATACCTTATATGAACTTCTGGTAGGACAATCAGATATCGAAGCTACGATTGTAAAAAACGCAGTGGAGAATGTGGACTTAATACCGTCCAACGTAAATCTGTCAGGTGCAGAAATTGAATTAGTGGGTATTGATAATAAAGAATATATATTAAAAGAGATCACAGATAAAGTGAAAGACAATTATGATTATATAATTATCGATTGTCCTCCATCTTTGAATATGCTTACTATTAATGCATTAACTGCGGCAACATCTGTATTGGTTCCAATCCAGTGTGAATATTACGCATTAGAAGGTTTATCCCAGCTGATACATACAATTGATCTGGTTAAGGACAGATTAAATAATAATTTGGAAATTGAAGGTGTTGTATTTACTATGTACGATGCACGTACTAATTTGTCCTTACAGGTTGTAGAGAATGTTAAAGAAAATCTACAGCAGAATATTTATAAAACAATTATTCCAAGAAATGTCAGACTTGCAGAAGCTCCAAGCTATGGGCAACCGATTACTATTTATGATCCAAGATCCACTGGTGCAGAAAGCTATCGCCTTCTTGCAGAAGAAGTAATAAACAGGGAGGATAAATAATGGCAGTCAAAAAGAAAGGTCTTGGAAGAGGATTGGATGCTCTTTTCCCGGAAAAACCGGTTGAGAAGAAAATAGTGTCGCAATCGGTGACGAAGGCTGAAAATCTAAAGCCGGAAGTTGAGAATAAAAAAAATCCGGATTCTGAAAAGGATATAAAAACAGTACCGGCGGACATAGTGCCAGAGATAAAGAAAACAGAACTGCTTGTAAAGATTTCGAAAGTTGAGCCTAATAGAACTCAGCCAAGAAAACAGTTTGATGAAGATGCATTGGTAGAATTATCTGAATCAATTAAACAGTTTGGTATTCTACAGCCACTTCTGGTATCTGATAAAGGCGAATATTATGAGATAATTGCAGGTGAAAGAAGATGGAGAGCTGCTAAACTGGCTGGTTTAAAAGAAGTTCCTGTTATTATTAAAGAATTTAACGATCAGCAGGTTGTTGAGATTTCCCTGATTGAAAATATTCAACGGGAAGATTTAAATCCTATTGAAGAAGCAATGGCTTATAAGCGCTTGATTAATGAATTTAAACTGAAGCAGGATAACATTGCAGAGAGAGTTTCTAAGAGCAGAACTGCAGTAACCAATTCTCTTCGTTTGCTGAAACTGGATGATAGGGTTCAACAGATGCTGATTGATGAAATGATTTCAGCGGGACACGCTCGTGCTATTTTGTCTATACCAGATAAAGATAAACAGGTCAGTGTAGCAATGAAGGTTTTTGATGAAAAATTAAGCGTTCGCGAAACCGAAAAGCTGGTAAAACATATTGTTGAGCCTCCTAAGAAAAAAGCTGAAAAGCAGGTAAATACAGCGGAAGATGCAATCTATGAAAGCCTTGAAGAAAAAATGAAGAGTATTGTAGGCACTCGGGTTTTTATTCATAGAAAGAAGAATAATAAGGGGAAAATTGAAATTGAATATTATTCCAGAGATGAACTGGAAAGAATAATTGAATTATTTGAAGCAATAAGATAAGGAGTATGCATGAGCAGTATTTTTGACGGTCTGGGGATCGACCTTGGCATCATTGTTATTTTGCTGTTGATTCTGGTGATTATTCTGGCATTAAATGTATTTAGCAGCAAAATGCGAATTAGTCGTCTGGAGCGCAAATATAAGATGTTCATGAAGGGCAGTGATGCACAATCTCTTGAAAAGGTATTTGTACGAAAATTTGCCCAGATTGATCGTCTTTATGAAGCGAAAGAGGATCATGAACATGACATCAGTCTTATTAAGCATCATTTAGAAACAATGTTTAGCAAATATGGCGTTGAAAAGTATGATGCTTTTGATGATGTGGGTGGTAAATTAAGCTTTGCACTCGCTCTATTGGATCAGGATAATTCAGGTGTTATACTGAATGCGGTGCATAGCAGAGATAATTGCTTCCTTTATCTGAAAGAAATTGTAAAGGGAGAGTCTTATGTAATGCTGAGCCAGGAAGAACTGGAAGCCTTACGAAAAGCTGTAAACTTTGGTTTGGAAAATATCGAGAAAGAAGAATGATATATTTATAAATAACCATACTGATTAAAAGATAATATTGTTATACAAAACAGAACTCTACATCAATATTGTTATAAAATATTTTGCAAATATCAAAACAGCAGAAAACCAGCACAGCAAAATAGCCATAGATATGTTAGCTGTCAATTGTATTATCTATATTAATAATACTTAGATTAAAAAAGAAAATTTTATAGATACAAAAAGTATCAGTACAGGAGGAAAATATGTTAGACATTAAATTTGTGAGAGAGAATCCGGAAATTGTAAAACAGAATATCCGAAATAAGTTCCAGGATAATAAGCTGGAATTAGTTGATAAGGTTCTGGAGCTTGATAAAGAAAATCGAGAGATTAAACAGGAGGTTGAGGCACTTCGTGCGGAAAGAAATAAGACTTCCAAACAGATTGGTGCTCTTATGGGACAGGGCAAGAGAGAAGAAGCTGAGGAAGTAAAGAAGCAGGTTGCTGCTTCTGGTGAGCGTATCGAAGAGCTTTCCAAAAGAGAGAAAGAAGTAGAGGAAGAGCTTCTGAAGGATATGATGGTAATTCCGAATATCATTGATCCATCTGTACCGATTGGCAAAGATGACAGTGAGAACGTTGAGATTGAGAAGTTTGGTGAGCCGATCGTTCCGGATTTTGAGGTTCCATATCATACAGAAATTATGGAGAACTTTGACGGAATTGATCTTGACAGTGCAAGACGTGTAGCTGGCAATGGCTTTTACTATCTGATGGGAGATATTGCAAGACTTCATTCTGCAGTTATTGCGTATGCTCGTGATTTTATGATTAACAGAGGCTTCACATACTGTGTACCACCTTTTATGATCAGAAGTAATGTTGTAACTGGCGTTATGAGTTTTGCTGAAATGGATGCTATGATGTATAAAATTGAAGGTGAAGATCTTTATCTGATCGGAACAAGTGAGCATTCTATGATTGGTAAATTTATTGATCAGATTATTCCGGAAGAAGAACTTCCAAAAACTCTTACAAGCTATTCCCCATGTTTCCGTAAAGAAAAGGGTGCACATGGACTTGAAGAAAGAGGCGTATACCGTATCCATCAGTTTGAGAAGCAGGAAATGATTGTAGTTTGCAAACCAGAAGAGAGCAAAATGTGGTTTGATAAATTGTGGCAGAACACAGTAGACCTGTTCCGTTCCCTGGATATTCCGGTTCGTACATTGGAATGCTGTTCTGGTGATCTGGCTGATCTGAAAGTGAAATCTCTCGATGTTGAGGCATGGTCTCCAAGACAGAAGAAATATTTTGAAGTAGGAAGCTGCTCTAATCTTGGAGATGCTCAGGCTCGCCGTTTAAAAATTCGTGTAAATGGAAAGGATGGCAAGAAATATCTTGCACATACTTTAAACAACACAGTTGTTGCTCCGCCTAGAATGCTGATTGCATTCCTTGAAAATAACCTGAATGCTGATGGTAGTGTAAATATTCCGGTTGCTCTTCAGCCATATATGGGTGGAATGACAAAAATCGAGAAAAAGTCCAATAAATAAGACCTTAAAATTTAAAAAAGCAAAGTCCGTAAAATAAAACTTTTAAAAGCGTGATTTTGCGGACTTCTTAAAACGAGAATATATATGGAATATTTATATAGATCAAAAGCACCACAAAAATTTAAACCATAAGATATATCAGGGAGGTGATAGTGTGCACAGTTATTTAAGAGCTGTTGGCTTTTCGAAAGTGAAGTCACGTAAGGAAATGCAGGAAATTATTTTGGATGTGATGAGTACTTACGATGAGAAAATTGTGGTAGAGAATCATCCGGATGGAGTTTTCGTGGAATATTTTAAGAACTATGGTTGTGATTGCGGGATTACGGTTTGCGGACAGTATGATGAGCAAAATGAGTTTCACGTGGAATATACATTTCCATTTTTTCGCGGCACAGGAATCACAACCCAGGAGCATGTAATTGTGGAGAGACACGCTGAAAAGGAATCTTATGCAGGAGCATGCGATGATCTACGTCTTGGTGTAACTTTGATTTTTTACCTTCAAAATCCGGCAGAATATATGCAGGAAAAATATAAGGGGGATTCACGTGGTGGACAGTCACTTACCATCACCGGTCTTGCGAAGGAAGGCAAAATTCTTCTTCCGGTGCAAAAGGATAAGGAAGCTGTAAAGGTAGAACGGGAACTTACAAAGAATCGTAACAATCTGATTGCAGCGGCGAGAAATGGTGATGAGGAGGCCATGGAAAATCTTACAATGGAAGATATGGATACCTACTCTATGATTTCTGAGCGTATTGTGACCGATGACGTATTTACGATTGTAGACTCTTATTTTATGCCCCATGGTATTGAGTGTGATCAGTACAGCATTATGGGAGAAATCCTGGAATATGTTACATTTAAAAATATCCTGACAGGGGAAGAGTTATGCCAGATGACAATTGAGTGCAACGATATTCAATTTGACGTTTGCATTAACCGAGCTGATCTTTTGGGAGAACCGGAAGTTGGGCGGAGATTTAAAGGGTTGATTTGGCTGCAGGGACAGCTGCATTTCAATTAAAGCGTGTAAAAAATAAAGTGTGTAAAAAGGCTTTCTGTAAAATGTGATATACATCTTTGCAGAAAGCCTTTTTTAAATACGCTCTGGAAATCAACTTATCAGCACACCAGGTTGAACTTGTTAAAGGAATATGATATAAACAAATTTAAAGAAAGGGATGAGCGATGTCTTATAAAAAGAAAAAACAGTTGTCCTATATGATAATTGGATGTCTTGTTATAGTGGCTTTTGCATGCCGGCATATATCAGTAAACAATACTTATCTGCGTCATTTTGCGAATCAGTGCCGCAGCAGTATTTACATTGGCTTATATAGCGCATGGGTCATTTATCTGGAAAAGCATGTGGTAGATATGAAAATGCGCCGATGCCTGACTCAGATTGGTGCATTGATGGTTTTATGGTTCCTGATACGGACAATTAAATTCCTTGTTTTTTTTGATCCGTTGGAAGAACGTATTTGCTGGTATCTTTATTATATACCAATGATTTTAATACCGACTCTTGGATTAAAGACAGCAATTTTGATGGATAGTACAGATGAAGATAAGAGCAAAAAAAAGACAACTATTTTGATGATATTGGCAATATTGCTAATTGCAGCAGTGCTGACCAATGATTTGCATCAAAAAGTCTTTTATTTCCCGGAAGGTTTTTTATTTTCCAATGAAATTTATAATTATGGGATTATTTTTATTTGCATCCAGATTTGGGTTATGTTCTGTCTGATCATGATGGAAATTGCATTGATCTGTAAGAGCAGGATTCCAGGAAAGAAGCGTTTCTGGTTTCCGGTTATTCCAGGCATTTTGTTACTTATCTGGAATGTCTGTAATATTCTGCGGGTACCGCTGATTCACAGAATTGCCGGAGATATGTCCGCAATCTGTTGTCTGTTGATGGCGGCTATTTACCAGGGGTGTATTGCCTGTGGATTGATTCAAATAAATAGCAGATACCTTGAATTATTCCAGGCTGCTGGAGGTTTGAATGCAGAAATCACAGATTGTGCCTTTGACCAGCATTATCAATCAGGAAAATTTCCTGATATATCAACGGAAATACATCAGGGTGTTTTGACAGCACCATTTGTGATGGAAGATGGAATCCGAATCAGTCATATGTATATCCGAGGCGGGCATTTATTCTGGACCGAGGATATTTCACTGCTTGTGGATCAATATGAAGATATTAAGGAACAGCAGGAGGAATTAAAGGAGAAAAATCTACTTTTGCAAAAAACCTATCAGCAGGAAGCAAAACGCCGAAAAATAGAAGAACAGAATAGATTGCTGAATTTGATACAGAGTCAGACTGCCGGACAGCTGGAGTTGATTTCCTGCTTTATGCGGGAATTGGAGAAAACAGAATCTAAAGATGTTTATGAACGTCTTTTGGGACAAATTGTTGTAGTCGGAACTTATTTAAAGCGGCGAAAAAATTTCCTATTGACCATTCACAACGAAAACCAGGAGCTGCTAGGTGCAGATGACTTGATACAAGGGCTGGCAGAATCCTGCTCCGCTTTAATGCTTTGTCATATCCGTGCATTATATTATGTTAATGTGTCACCGCTTGTTTTGCATGATGTAGATGTATTAAAATGCTATGATTATTTTGAGTGGCTGACGGAACAACTATTTAATAAGATGGATATGATATTTTTTCGTGTAGTTATGTTAGAAGAGAGTTTAATGATTTCTGTACATATAGTTTCCGGATATGATCTTGATCGATTGTTATCTGGGCGTCCGGGAACGGAAGTGCAGAGGGAAGATGAGAAAGAGTGGCTGATTCGATGGCGAATTTCGTAGAGTGCAGCATCCGTATGCAGAATATTATAATGGTTGCTCTGGAAATCTGTTTGGTATTGGAATCCGTTCTTATACTTTTAAGAGTGACACAATCTGCATGTTTAAAAAGAATTGTTGCAGCAATTACGCTTTTTGTATTTTCATTTCTGGTAATGACTATGCTGCTAAATGATCACCAATACAGTATGGGAAAGCCGGATCATTCTCCGATATTTCCAAAACTTCCTGCTGTATTGGTTTTGTGTGGGGTTATCGGGGTGGGATTGTATCTGATTTGGAGAATTCTCAAAGAGCGCAAACAAGAGAATGCTATGCTGTCATCCTGGTCGGTTTACGAGGCCGTGGATAATGTCCCATGTGGTGTATGCTTTGCAGATACATTCGGGCGGATTATTTTTTGCAATTCCAAAATGCGGGAAGTGAGCCAGATGATGACAGGAATGCAATTACAGGATTATGAAATACTGCATCAGGCAATACATTCAGAAAATAGCAGACCGGGAATTGTTGCCATAAGCCTGGATAATAGTGTTTTTTATTTCCCAAATGGAAAAGTCTGGATGTTTCAGGAGTATTCTCTTCAGGGAAAGGAATTAGAGAATTATAAGCAGGCTGTAGCCATTGACGTTTCAGAAATATATTATAATAGTGAAGAAATTAAAGCTAATAATGAAAGTCTGAAAATGTTCAACCGGAAACTGGAAGAGATGTACGAGAAAATCGATGATAAAATACGGGAGCAGGAAACACTGGCAATGAAGATGCAGGTACATGATAATTTTGGGCGCAGTCTTTTTATGATAAGGAGAATTCTGGAGAACAAAGAAAATACAAGCTGCATGAATAAACAGCTGGATGTGTTAAAGGAGCAGGTTTATATTCTCACAAATATGATAGTTGAAAATATGGAGGAGTTATATCAGAATACGGAAAAGCAAGCCAGAGAAATGGGGATAATTATTCACATGAAGGGAAAAGTTCCGGAGAATTCGAATTACAGAATACTAATTGATCGTGCGGTGCGTGAATGTGTTACTAACTGCGCCCGGCATGCGCGGGGAAGTGAAGTTAATGTGATAATTGAGGATGATTCAGGTGAATATACTGTTCGGATAACAAACAATGGAGATATTCCAGATAAAAATGCAAAAGAAGGCGGTGGGCTGTCGGCACTAAGAAGAGCGCTGGAAATAGAAAACTGCAGTATGATTACTGTATTTGAACCTGTATTTTGCCTGCTTCTGAAGCTGCCAAAGGTTAAGTAAATGTTATGTGCATCAGCAGATACACAGAAAGGAAGAATGTTTATGATTCGTGTACTGGTTGTAGAAGATCAGAAAATCATGCAAAAATATTTTGAGTATATACTTTTACAGGATACAGAATTCCGTCATGTTCAGACCGTTGCAGATGCAGATACAGCTGTTAAAATATGTCAGAATTCGGCAATTGATCTGGTGCTAATGGATGTTCAGACGTATCACAATCATGATGGGCTAAAAGCAGGAAAAGCAATTAAGGAAACCTGCCCCTATACGAAAATTCTGATTGTGACTTCTCTTGTTGATCCGAAAGTACTGGAACGGGCAAAAGGTGGATGCGCAGACAGCCTATGGTATAAAGATCATGGAGAAGAAGAAATCCGAGATGTAATCAGGCGTACAGTAAGCGGAGAGCATGTTTTCCCAGATGCTGCACCAAATGTAGAGCTGAATTGGATAACAAGCAGTGAAATCAGTCCGAGACAACTGGAGATGCTGCGGATGTATATTTGCGGCTATTCTTATTCTGAAATTGCAAGGAAAATGAATTGTTCAATGGCTGGAGTTAGATGGAATTTTCAGGAAATGATTGCAAAAGCTGGATATAGCTGTAAAGAAGATCTCATTGCAGCTGCGCTGGAAAGCAAACTAATTGTTACTACGTTAAAATAAAGACACATAAAAATTCAGATAATTGTTCGGTTACTATCAAAAGTGATAGTGAACAATTGCTTTTCTTTCTGTATAATGTGAATATAGAAAACACTGATTTACAGAGGGGGCCGTAAAATGGGTTTTTTTGACAGGAAATATTGCGATATTTGCGGAGAAAAAATCGGCTTGCTAGGAAATCGCAAGCTAGAAGACGGCAATCTATGCAAAGAGTGTGCGCAGAAGCTTTCTCGATGGTTTGAGGAGCGTAGACACAGTACGGTAGAAGATATTAAATGTCAGTTGGAATATCGTAAACAGAACGAAAAAAAGGTACAAAGCTTTCATATTACACGACAGATTGCAACAAAAACCTACAATGTCTATATTGATGATGCGCAGGGCAATTTTACGATTGCGCATAATCTGGATATCAGAGAAAATCCGGATATTTTGCCCTTATCAGCAATTGTACAATGTGGGCTTGACATTCAAAAGAACCAGATAGAAGAAACATATACTAAGGACGGTGAAACTGTCAGTTATCAGCCGCCGGTTTATAAGTATGAGTATACTTACAGTATGAAAATCCAGGTAAAAGCACAATGGTTTGATGCTATGGATTTTCGCTTACATAACTTTGCAATTGAGCAGGGAAATAAAGCGGAAATGATGGAACTGGAACATACAGGTTATGAAATTGCAGCGGCACTGACTACACAAACGTCAACAGGTATGCAGCAAAAAAATGCATCTGGGAATTTTGCAGACAATTAAGATTATACGAAATAAGGGAAACCGTATTGTGATTTCACGATAAGCAGAAAGGAGAATGGATTATGTGTAAAAAAATGAAATTATGGGCAGCAGGTACTTTGGGAGTTATGCTGGCAGGTCTTGTAAGTGTAAATGTTTATGCTCTGGATGCTAAGGATGTAGTAGGAACCTGGTATGTAAATGGTCTTTCCATGGATGGTGAAAATACATTCCATCCGGAAATGATGGGAATGGAAATAACATTTAATTTCACAGAAGATGGTAAGGGTGAAATGACCAATGCAATGGAATATTCTGATCCGGAAGTTGAGGAGATGGAATGGAAAATTGATGGCGATAAGGTGTTAATAACCAAAAATGATGAAACCGTGGAAGGTGAATATTCAGATGGAACCATATCCATGGATGCCGGTGGAATGTATTTTATTATGAACCAGGAAAAAGAAGAATATGAACCTTATGTACCGGGAAATGTAGTAGAAGAACCAAAGCTTGAAGACTTTAATGGTGAGTGGAAGAGTACTCTTATGGATGCTTTTGGAATGCAGATGCCTACAGCGGCCGGACTTTCAGATGTAGAGATGACAATTTCTATTTCAGACGGCAAAGCCTCTCTTGTAATGATCGAAAGCGCTGTAGAAACGAAGGTTGACCTCGAGGGAGATCTTGAAGGAAATGCGCTGATATTAAAATCAACAACAGAGAAGGAAGAAGATTCCGAAAGCTATACATTAGTTAGTACAGATGTTATGAAGTTCTATTTATTGGAGGATGGAAACCTGTGCTTCACAACTGAGGATAGCATGGACGATGAAGCTGCTGACACAGTGGATGCAACAGATACAGCAGATACAGCTGATGCAACAGATGCGGAAGAAGCTTTAGATGGCGATGACGAATATGATTTTGGAGATATTGATTTTACAATAAAGATATACTTTGAAAAATTAGTTGTGGAATAAAAAATCCAGCTTTAGATGCTGTTGTGACAGCACCATTAGAAAGTGATTTCGTTGACAAGGAGGACTGACATTATGAAGAAATATTCAATCATAACAGGTATCAGTGCCTTGTTGCTGGCATTGATTGTGCCAGTGGAATGTATGGGATCAGGGCAGCAGGAAGAAGCTACCTGTTTGGCTGCTTTTCAAAATGATCTTAAGGAAGAAGTTTATCAGACAGGAATAGCGTTTCTTGGGTATATTGGTGAAGGTGTACCTGTCCAGGATATTCTGGACTACACAAAACAGGCTGATTATCTGGAGGCTTATCCGTTTCTTCAAAACGGAACGGTTGTAGATGCTGGTGGATATGAGGTTTACGCCATTGTTCCCGGTTCCGGCTGGTCTATTAATATCTATCCATCTGAAATGACAGAAGATGCTGAATACCGTGATAATCTGGAAACGCCTTATTATAAAGGTGCACCAGATGAGATTATTATCCTCCGCTGCAATATAAGTGAAATTTATTCCAACGTAATGGTTTCCGCAACTGAAGGAAATATGAGTGTTAGATATCGCCCCGCAATTTCCCTGAGAGATGGACATCTTGCAGAAGAAAATCATTGTTATGATTTTTCTATCTACTATTATGATGAGGAATATGGGGAATACGAAAACTACGAGAGTGATGCGGACTTTGAGGAATATGAAGAATATGAAGATAATCAGACTGAGGATAATCGTACAGACGTGCAGATTGCTTATGATTTGCTTTGCGGGACAGATGAAGTCAGTTACTACTTAGGGCTTGGCATGTCCTTGTGGTATACCGAAAGCAAAGAAGTAATAGACGGAAGAGAATGTATGGTATTTGTTCTTGGTACAGATCATGAGGAGCATTTTGTAAGTGAGCACTATTATGCTGTACATGATAATCTGGTTTATTATTACGATGTTCTGAATGATCAATGGAATATTCTGGGCAGAGGATAAGAATTTTCCTGAATTTAAAGTGAAATAACAAAAACAGCAGATTCATTTCTTTACCTGACTACGAAGTGAATCTGCTGCTTTTTTTGTGATAAGAGCGTGCCCAGCAAAGCTGGGGCACACCAATCGGTGTAAGTCCGATTATGGTAATCACCAGTGAGCCATATAGTCA
>CAKRKL010000061.1 GCA_934358405.1 uncultured Blautia sp. | reverse complement strand
GCAGAAAAGGTAGCCTGCTGCTGTCCATATATAATAGCAAACAGAAGAACATATAAAAGAAAGGGATCCAGGTTAGCAAAATACCTGCTTCCAACTGTTCGGTTATTCAGCATAAAAAAGGGAATAAAGCATATCAGGTTTTCTGCAAAGGGAACCAGCACACTTAACAGCCATTTCCATTTATTCCATAGCTTCTGCCACCAGGACAGCTGAAGCTGATTCTCCTCCACAAACACAGCCTTATGCTTCAGCATATATGCTGCCATTTTTTCAATGATCTCATCCGGCTTTGCAAACGCATGCACGCCATATTCTTTTTCAAAGCATTTCCCGGACAGTACACATCTGCTTATATCACCTGAAGTTGTAATAACGTTCGCTGTGCTATTCATAGCTTTCTGAACCATTGAAGCCAGTTCCAGTTCACTTACCACATGATCAGAGGACAGCTGATACAAAAATTTCTCATGAAGTTTATTTTTTACCACCTGATAAATAAATTCTACTGCATCATCCTCATATAAAAGAGAAAACGAATGCTTCTCATTGGCCTCTATATATCCATTGCCCATACAGTCCAGGCACATACGCGCACAAATATTATTAATATCTTTTTTGTCTCTGGGAATACTGTAAAGATGATCCAGTCTCAGCACTACAATATCCAGATTTCTTTTCCGTCTGAAATTATCACAGATTTCTTCAGCCTGGGCAATGGTATCTGCACGCAATCCAGCACTGGAGGTCGGGGTTTCTTCTATGATTTCATCCCTGTAATCTCCACTATATACTTCGTCGGATGACAGAAAAATCACTTTTCCCTTCTTCGCTGCTGAGAGTGCAACCAGAATGTTCATCAAATGGGAGGTAAATCGAACGGTTTCCTGTTCTGCTTCATTCCAGGAATAGTTTGTATCAAATGCTCCCATAAGAATGGTCACATCCGGATTCACGCTTTGCACAATTTCCCCCAGATTTTCACTATCATATGGAAATTCATATTTTTCGAATACTTTCTTGTATTTGTTGTGTCTGTATTTATCTCCGGTCAGTATATAGACTCTATGCCCTTCCTTGCGAAGCTTCAAAATCAGACTATCCACGAGACTACAGGAGCCTCCTGCCAAAAGAATATTCATCTTTTTCCTTTCTCATCTCATAAAGTTACATTTCAAATAAAGATTTCCGGCTCAGTCGTTGTTCCAGGGCCCCGTTGATTTCCTTCTGCACTTTCTCAAAATCAATTGTATAATTGCTGTCATTCACACATACCATAGGAATTTTGTGTTTTTCAATTGTTTTGGTCAGTTTGAGATTTTGATTCTCCACGTTAAAGTAACCACATAGCTTCTGCACATTTTGCGAAACAAAATCCCCCTGCAGCTTCTGGTATTCCCTGAGTACATACTGGCTTACATCCTCTTTATGACGGAAGGCATGACTGCACACACTTGTAAGCAGCTCCGGCTCCAGATTCCATAATGTTTCATAGGTACTTTTCTTCAGAGGTGAAGGACCATGTACCGTATAAAATCCGGTAAAGCGTGGAAATGCCAGTTCCATAATATTATATAAAAAATATGCTGGTGGATATCCTATATGAAAATAAGCTCCAGGTTGTTTCTTCATATTAGGCCGCTTTTGAAAATATTTTGCCAAAAGCATCGTATTGTTCAGATAAATGTAAGGCATAACCGGATCGTCAATATTCGCCACATCCGGCTGAAATGCCAGCATGTCAACCGGTTTTCCATTCTGAAAAAAGTCTGTTTCTTTAACCTTGTCTATAAAAAACATATCGTCATTGAAATAAACAAACTTTTCTGAAAGACTTTTTATTCTGTGAAGGTTCCATTCAATAGTATGGGAATTAAAAGTAGGTAAAAAATCTTTCGGAATAAATTCGTCGTGTCTGACAATATTCAGCTTGGGATGTGCTGTATTCAGCCAGTCCGGAATATGCCCCCAGGTCACAAAATGTACTTTTCTCACCCAGGGTGCAAACTGCTCCACTCCACGGAACCAGTACTGCAGATTATTCCAATCCCGGTATCGTTCTTTTCTGTTGTCTGTTTTCTGTATCTGTTCAGATGCCTGTGCTGCCAGATTCCGCTGTCTTTTCCATGCCGGATCATTTCCGTCAACCCAGGTAATCACAAAATCAATTTCTGATTTCTCTTCTTGTTTTTTCATAAGTCACCATAAAAAATTCTTTCCAGATTTATATTCACACTGCATTGCAAACCGAACATTCATTTTTCCTGTCATTGGATCTTCCACACCAACGCTTATGTTATATTCTTCTCCTGCAAGCTTCAGAAGCCCTTCTGTTTCCAATAAAGTAGTGGTATGAATTGATTCGCCGGGAAGAACCGATGGCAGAAGAATTTCAACCTGCTTCTTTTCTATTGTGTTCCCAGTTTCATCAGTTACGTAAAGCCAAACCTTCCAATTTTTATAAAATGGTGCAGTTCCATTGTTTTCCCAGGTAAGCTCCAATTTGGCACCACCAGGACTCCAGGACAAAATTGCTTCTGAAATCCATAAACGATAGCCCATATTTTTCAAAACAGTTTCATATCCTTGCAAAAATCCGGGATTTGCTGCATTGGGTCCCAAAAAGGTAGTATGCGATTCCCGAATCAATTTTACGGTTTGAGAAAGGCTGGCTTCCAGCATCTCTTCCATTGAAAGCGAACTGGTAAACTCTCCGCCTACAGGAGCCTTTTTCCAGAAATCTGTCATAGAAACCAGAGCCTTTTTTTCATCTGTCTGGCTAAGATCACCACCAGCTTCAATTTCATTAAGCCATGCCGCTGTCTCGCTTGGTTCTCCTGTCATGTCATTATAAAGACCTGTTTTGTATTTTGCAGCATGAGAAAAGGGTCTTCGCATCAGCAGCATTGTCTCAGGAAAGGCATCCACCCAGGGCGACACATACTGTTCCCGCACATCTTCCAGTGGAAGTCTCTGAATTCCTGCGCTATAATTCACATGCCATTCGCCCCAGTGTCCAAGACTTCCAAGCTCAATATAGCTGATCAATCCATCCTGGCCCCAATGTTCTCCCATCGCTTCCACAGCTTTTCTGTGATATGCAATAAATTGCTCCTTGTTATAATCCGGGGAAAATCCCTTTCCAAATCCCACATCATACCAGGTTCCTGCCTGATCTGTTTTTTCATACAGCCATTCGGGAATATCCATATGCTTCTCAGCTCCCGGCACATCACAGACAAATCTCAATACAATGTGTTTTCCTTCTTCTCGCCAACGGTCAAGCTGATTCTCTTTCTCAATTTCTTCCCAGTTGTACTTTCCCTCTTCCGGCTCCAGTTCTGCCCAGGTAACATCCATATATAGCAGAGAAACATCCTCACGAACCTCTGCATTCCATGCGCAAGGGGCATAACCCATAAGTGGGTTTCCAAAAACCTCTTCTGATGGTTCATATTTTTGGATATTCCTCTGCGACAATACACAAAGCGCAATAACTGTTATCATAAGCAATACTGTGCCAAACAGCAACCACTTCCATCGTTTTATTTTCAATATTTCTTCGCTCCTGTTTCAGGAAAATTTTATTCTCCCAAATTATATAAATGTTCCGGATTTTGTTTCACTACATAGCATATAAAATCTTCATCTTCGTAATAAACCTTAAGTTCATAAGGAAAGCGCGTTTTAAATTCCTGACACCAGTAATACATCTCCGATTCCAGAATCCTTCGGTTTCCAATAATAGAATAGGCATCAGAAGCTTTACCCATAATTGTAAGTGATTCGCCCACCAATTCTTCTGAAATCTCTCCGTGTTCAATGTCATCTCCTATACTCAAAACAGCAGTAGTATATTCATAATACTTTGTATATTTATCCTGCGCAAGCCATCTTGGTCCTGAAAAGAAATGATACTGCGCATAATAAATAGGATTTTTCTCTATATAGAAGAAAAGATATTCTGTAGGAATATAATAATCTTCCTGCTTGGATCTGTTATAAAATTCAAGAATTTCCTCATGTCTGGCTTCTTCTATTGACTGGTACATTTCCTCTGTTGTAGATATAATTGTATAGCTGTACTGAGGATACTCATTCATAATTTTATTTGTCAGCTCTACTGCAGAATTGTATCGTGTCAGTTCATAATATAGATAGCCGTGAAACACTCCGAAATAATTTGTCCCTGCATAAATAGCCAGCACTCCTGCGAAGCTGATCTGAGGCATAAAGCATCCGACCTTTGTTTTTTCCAGCAGAAAAAACAGTTCGTCTGCAGGAATTGCCATCATTGCCAAAAGCAGTATCTGTTCCGGTAAACATAATCTCGCTCCTGCAATGATTTCCGGCAGTCCAAGAAAAGGTGCTGCATAAAGAATCATAAACAAAACAGATGCAAATGTAATCCCCGCATACATTTCAAAAGGAATTTTTTTGAAACGTACGATAGTAATTCCCATATTTATGATACTAAGAAGTACAGCTGCCAGCGTAAAACCAATCAGCCAGTTCGCTCGGTTGCCTCTGTAAAGCTGTGCATAACCATACCGATAGACTGCCTTTATATTATCCCAAACAGTCTGTATTATTTTTTCTGCGAGAGAAGTTTTTGTCACCTCTACGTTTGTTTCATTTTTATCTGTTTCTTTTACCTGATTATGAAGCTTCGACTGCCCTGATAAAGGGGCTTCACTATTATCAGCTTCTGCGACCTTATTTTCCTTTGTCTTTTGACCTTGTTCCGTAACAACCTGTGCAGCTTTCGTTCTGCCCTCTTTAGTATCTGTACCATTTATAATGTTCATTCCCCAGTTCAAAGAGCCCTGAAGGGGAATTCCAGAAGCAAACGCCAGCACCATAGGTGTTGTAGAAATAATCACTCCTACAAGTATCGCAGCAGCCAAAGACCAGAAATTTCTTTTCCGGAAAATTCTGTTAATACCAAAAACAGCAAAAGAAGCGCACAGAAAAAATGCCATAATTGTAACATAAAAATGAAGTGCGAGAGATGCGGCTAATGAGGTCATAAATAAAAACAGATTCTCATCAAAGCCTCTTTTTTTATTTCCATCTTCGGTATTTCTCCTCATAAAACGGACAAGATACATTACACACAAAAACAGGGTATATAAACCAAATTCCTGAGGAATGGTATACTGCAGACGGGATATTCCATAAATCTCATCCACACAGACCACATCTATTGTAAGAAATGCAGCCAGTATCAAATAAACCGTATATTTGGATCTCAATGTCTCTCTGAACAGACAATAAACCGCTGCCAGCAAGGCCGTTACATGAATCTCTCCCAGGAACAGCAGACAGCTGTATATGGATACTCCAAACAGCGCATCCATACAATAAATAAAACAGTGCATTGCCTCCGGATAGACTCCTGCTGAAAAAATCTGCCCTTCCTTCAATCCATAGATCCAGGCATGATGAACATACATATCACCCCAGCCATAGGAATGATTCTGAAAGGCTCCATAAGAAAAATAAATAATAGCAAAAACCATAAGAACACTTAAAATGCTGTATTCAATTTTTTTTCCTTTTGTCTTTTCATCTAATTTTCTAAGCAAATCTGCAATAAGTGCTCTACACTCTCTTAGCAGATCTGCCAGAAAGGATTTCCACCCCAGAGTTCCTGCAAGAAGAGTTCGAACCTGCCTGGATACATACTTCCGTAATTTTCTCTCTCGCAAAATTGATGCTGCAAAAATTCCATAAAAAGCGGCAAATACAATCCCCCCTTTTAATATATGAAGCAAGCCCAGTCCCAGGACAAGTGTGTTAAGCAACAGAACAGAAACTGTAGAGCAGAATGCAAAACGAAAGGTCAGGCTTTTCCCGGATAACTTTTTTCGAAAAACCACAGATGGCCATACATACATCAAAAAAGCATATCCGATAAACACTTTGATAAATTCAAGAATCCAATAAGCCATTCTTTTGCGGTACTCTCCTTTTTTTAGTAAAATCCTCATTTTTTTGATTTAGTATACCACATATTATTTTCACATTAAATGTTTATATTGGCAAGGAGAATAAAAATTCCGCCTTTAAATCAGCGTAAAATTACATAAAAATCACAAAAGCACCGTCCTGTCAGGGGAAATGCTCATTCAGATACAAAAAAGACCTCCTGTGGAAATTTCCGCCCACAAGAGATCTTTTTGTATAATTTTTCACACATTCTTATTTATTTCTTATAGTCCTCTACATTTTCCTGTGTGACCTTATGATATGGTGTTCGGACATATTTTCCATCAATTAATGGAATACTATCCTTATCTCCATTGGTTGCAATGGCAAATGCAAGATTCAGCATTTCCCGGGCCTGCCCTTCTTTATCATTATAAACAGTTCCCAGCATTTCGCCATTTTCTACTGCCAGAAGTCCCACATCTGTACCATCAATTCCCACAACCCCCGGCCAGTCTTCTCTTGGAATCTGGGAATCACGCAGCGCATCAATTGCCCCAAGAGCCATGTCATCGTTATTCGCAATGATCAGCTCAATCTTTCCGCTAAATTGCGTAAGCAGCGCTGCTGTTTTTGTCTGTGCCTGTGCTCTGTTCCAGTTAGCCATCGCATAGCCCAGCTTCTCCGCTTCCACACCATTTTCTATCAAAGTGTTTACAGAATACTCTGTTCTTACGATGGAATCCTGATGTCCTGCTTCGCCTTCCAGCACCACATACTGACAAATGCCATCACCGTTTTTGTCCATTTTGGCATTGGTCTTAAAAGCATTTGCAGCAAGTTCTCCTTCCAGCACTCCAGACTGCAGCGCATCTGCACCAACATAATACAATTCACTCCAGCGTTCCAGATCCTCTGCAACCAGTTCACGGTTAAAAAAGATAATCGGCACCTGCTTGTTCTCTGCCAGATCAGTAATCGTTGTAGGCTCTGTGCGGTCAACCAGATTTACACATATCACATCACAGCCCTTATCGATCAGACTTTTGACCTGCTCATTTTGTGTCAGCTGGCTCTGGGAAGCATCCATCACCTCCACATTGATTGCAACGCCGGTTGCCTCCTCTTTGTCTGCCGCGTACTCTGTAAACTTCGTCATCATTTCCGAAATAAATGTGTCATACTGATCATATAAGGTAATTCCTATTTTGATGTTTTTGACAGCCTCTTCCTCGTTGCCTTTACAACCTCCTGCAGTAACAGCTACGAGCCCCAGAGTACCTGCCAGTACCAGACATTTTCTGCGCATTTTTTCCCCCATCTACAGTTATCCTATCATCTTACAGTTGGAAACAATATCCTGCTTATTTCTTCATCATAAAGATTTTCTTTCGATACCATATAAAAATCAATCTCTGACTGTTCTGTTTCACCTGTATAATATCTGATATTTTGTGCCGCCAGAGCCACGCACTGATATCCTATATAATACTCATTGGGAACTGCAAGCACCTGTATCAGTCCCTTATCCAGATAGTACACCAGTTTTTCGGAACGGCCTCCTCCATAAAGCTTCCATGAAATACTATCGTTATTTAACATAATATCTACTGCTTTTTCTGTACTCGCATTGTCAATAGAAATTACAGTATCTACCGGATGCTCTGTAAAATATTCTATGTTTCGCAGCTTTTTATTAAGCTCTTTTTCGGAAAGCACCCACGAAATCTCTACTCCTGCATCTGCTAAACGTTTTTTTACGCTCTTTAAACGCTGTTCCATGCTCTTCTGTATCTGATTTCCACTTAGTATGCCAATTTTAACCGCCTTATCTTCAATTGCTGCTTCTGCCAGTGCTTCTCCAAGCTTTGCATGATTTGTCATCACAGTTGTAAAGAGCTTATCTGTTTCTATTCCTGTTCCCACAAGCACAACCGGCTTCGCCGGTTCTGCGGGCAAAGTCATATCAGCCTCGCTGGAATAAGGTGCAACGATTATTCCATCTGCATCCCCGTCCAATTCTCGGTTTACGATTACACGTTCCTCCTGAGCATTTCGAAAATTTCCTGTGGAAACCAGATTTAAGTGTACATGGTAGTCTTCTGCTCCCTGCTCCACACCAGCCCGAAAAGCATCCCAACGGGCATTGCTGCTGTCATTTATAATAACAGATACAGATATATAATCATCCTCTTTTCCCTGATTTAGCATTCCATATGCACTACATCCAATCACAGACAGAATGATCAGAAGAAAAATACTTATAGACATTCTGTTATTTTTCATTCTGCATCCCCCTTTTTGTCAGCTGACACAGGTGAATAATTTTTCCCGCTTTCAAGAAGCTTTTGTGTTTCTGCTGTATATGGAATATACGGAATATGAATCTTTACCAGCATCCCTTCATCCGGACAGCTATGAATGATCAGGCCATAGCCATCTCCGAAGCGAAGCTTTAATCGGCTATGAACGTTAACCAACCCAACTCCTGAACCGTGCTTATGTGGTCTTTCTTTTCCGTTAAGAAGCTCGGCAGCTTCTTCCTCCGGCATTCCAAGTCCGTTATCTTCTACTTCCAGATAAATATCATCGTCTTTGCGATACCCGCGAACATGTATTTCACCCTCGCCGTCCATAAATTCCATACCGTAATAAATGGCATTTTCAAGCAGCGGCTGAAGCACCAGCTTCACAATACATCCATTCAGGATCTCTTCCTCTATCTGAAAATCCACTTCAAAGCTGTTTTTATATCTTATTTTCTGGATATTCATATAGTTCTGTGCATGCTTTACCTCATCCTCAATTCGGATCACTGTCTTCCCTTTGCTTAAGCTGATGCGGAAAAGGCTGGCAAGCTGCGTAATCATAAATACCGCATCATCGTATCGTTCTCCTGTAATCATCCACACAATAGAATCCAGCGTATTATACAGGAAATGCGGATTAATCTGGGACTGCAGGGCATCTAATTCGCTTTTTCTTTTCTCTTCCTGTTCCACTACAATATCATCCATCAGCTGATGAATCTGGGAAACTGTAGACTGAAGAGTTTTTCCAAGATGCTCTACCTCCATGGAACCGCCTATATAGATGTTCGGTTCCAGATTTCCGGCTTCCCATTCTTTCACAGAATCGTTCAGGCGGCGCAGTGGTTTGGATATTCTTGCGGATACCATCTGGTTCAGCAGTACTGCTGCAAGTACTGTCAGAGCTACCAGCAAAGCTACCAGATTCCTCATACCGGTCATTCCCATACTAAAGGATTTCATTGGAACCACGCTGACCAGCTTCCAGCCTGTATAGCTGATGGTCTTTACTGTAACCAGGCGTTTTTCTCCCAAAAAATTCTCCTTTACAGTAGTATCTTCATATTTGGCTGCTTTACTGTTATTTTCCTGGTACAGTCCCATGTAGATCAGGTTCTGCTTGGGATGATAAATAATCTGTCCATCCGGTGCCATCAGATATACATACTCTCCGGAGGTATCTGTGTTTGCCTTATCCAGAAGCTGTTTAATACTGCTGTAATTCATGTCTACCAGAAGGACACCAAGCAAAGAACTGCCATTTCTTGTAAGCTCAACAGTACGGCTCAGAGATACCACCCAGTAATATCTGTAGGATGGATCATCAAAAAGATCCTGTACATGGGGTGTGGAAAAGTGAAAATTTTCCAGTTCCCCTACTGCATCCTGAAACCAGTTCTGTGAGCTTACATCAGCTCCTGCTTTCTCTGTTGCAATAGGCGCAGCAGCGGTCAGATTTCCATCATTTGTATAGCAGGCTACACTCACCAGCTTGTCCTTGTTTGCCTCGTATAAAAGTGTCATAGAGTCATCCAGATTCTCACTACCGATATCTGTATCCTTAATTACCGTATAGTACATAGCGTCTGAAATACGGCGCATATTTCTCAGATAATCTTCCAGATTGATGGTAGTCTGATTTAACAGCTGTCTGGCATTTTCTACTGTAAGATTCTCTGCCTTTCTGGTAAATTGCTGATAAAGCATAACTCCGAGAAAGCACATGCAGCATACGGACAGGACTGTAAACGAAACAGATATTGTCATCTGCATGCTTTTTGTTTTTTTGTTCTTATGGAACAATAATTCTCTGATCTTTTTCACCGATTCGCTCACTCTTCTCTGTTCGCAGTGCGATATTTAGATGGTGACATGCTATACTGCTTTTTGAATGCATAGCTAAAATAATTGGGATCGGCATATCCTACCTTTTCCGCAATAATATATGTTTTATCACGGGTAGTCATAAGAAGCTCTACTGCTTTTTCCATTCGGTAATCTGTAAGAAAATTGATAAATGTTTTACCGGTTTCTTTCTTAAAAATAGTGGAAAAATATGCCGCACTTACGCCCAGTTCACGGCATACTGACTCTATGGTTACGTTTCTGTCACTATAATGCTCCTGCACATATTCCACTGCTTTTGAGACAAAGGATCTGGTACTTGCCTGTCTTTCCTGCTGAACTGTTTTTCGCAGCTTCTCACAGATTTTCAGAAGACATTGCTCCAGCTCTTCCGGTGATTCCATCTGCATGCACCGCTCAAAAACCTCTCCCTTTTCTCCGTAAAATTCTGTGCTGTCCAGCTGATTATTATTGCAGAAACGAAAGATTTCCGTAAGCAGACCCATAATAAAGATCTGGTACTTCTGCATGGTAGTTCCATCCTGTATGAATTTGCGGATGCAATGACTAAGCTCTGTTTCCAGTTCTTCTTTGCTTCCCATGCGGATTTTTTTCATGATTTTCTGTATTTCCTGCTCTTCCCACCGTTCGTCCGCATTCTCCATAGGATCAATCTCTGCAATATTTATAGCACGTGTATTTCCATAAATCATACGATAAGAAACTGCACTTCTGGCACCCTGCCAGGACAGGCGGAGGTCAGGCAGATTATTACATACATAACCGATTCCCGCTGTTACCGTCGCCTCACATACATGCTTTGCAAGACGGCACAGCTGATCCAGGGAATCTGTAAAAGCAGTAATCTGTTCTTTTTGGGGGAGCTGCGTAATCACCAGAATATCTCCCAGGTACATCAAAATCTTTGATTTCCATTTACCTTCCATGTGCTCTTCTGCAAGTCTCTTCACCGATACTCCCAGCAGAAAAGAATTCATGTTCTGGGGAACATCCGTAGTACTGATATGAAGGATGCACACTACATAATAAGGTCCTGTAAGATCAATCTGATACTCTGCAAGAGACTTCCTGATCTTATTCTCCGGGATTCTGCCGTCAATAAGAGAGATAAAAAAATTCTCCTGAAGGATTGGAAGACTTTCCATATAATATTCTCTCAGCTTATCCACATTTCTCTTTTCATCGATTTCCCGGTCTATTTTCTCCCGTATCCGTTCAAAAACCTCTTTCAGGTTTCCTGCATCAATTGGTTTCAGAATGTATTCCTCAACCTCAATCTGAATTGCTTCTTTCGCATATTCAAATTCATCAAAGCCTGAGAAAATAATAATTTTTACTGTACTGTAAAGCTCTTTCAGCTTCCGGCTTAAGGTCAGTCCGTCCATGTATGGCATCTTAATATCTGTCATAACTACGTCCGGCTGCAGTTCTTCTGCCATTTCCAGTGCTTCTACACCATTATGAGCATATCCTGCAACGCGAAAGCCCATACTTTCCCAGTCCATCTTTTTCATGATAATCTGGATAACGTCTTCTTCGTCATCCACAAGTAATACTGAGTATTTTTCCATAATGATATCCTGTATCTGCCTGTTAATTATTTCTTTTTGCGGGAGCTTGTGTCTCCATATTTATCATTCATTCTCTTCCAGAGAATTCCAAAGATCACAAACCAAATTACAATTTCTGCAACTGCTGCCTGGGTATTGAAAAACATCAGCATTGCCATAACAAATGAACCAGCCGCCAGAAACAGGATCAGCCTCCCTGCTTCTTTCGCATATTTCTCCTTGTCCTTAAATTTGGCACCCTTTTTTCCGGTGATGGATTCTGTGTCATGAAAAACAAGCAGACGAGCCGCATAATAGCCCAGCACCAGTGTAAGCATCAACGGAATCATTGCATTTGATAAATAGCTGTTGTCCATTTCTTTTTCCCTTTCTTTCGCTTATTTTTTACAGACTCATGTTTCATTTTAGATAGAGAAAGGACCGTCGTACCTAAACGGCGGTCCTATAGATATTATATCTTTTTTATTATTTTCTTGCAATATATTTTCTGATATCCAGTGAAATAGCA
>CAKRKL010000060.1 GCA_934358405.1 uncultured Blautia sp. | reverse complement strand
TGGACAAACGAAATGCTTATCTGAATCAGATGGAAGAAGAATTGCAGAACTATGAGGCTCAGAATAAAACCGGCAATAGCGTGCTTGATGTAATGCTCACTCTGAAAACACTCTATTGTCAGAAGCATGGCGTTACCATGACAAGCGTGATCGACGGTACTCTTTTTGATTTCATGAATGCCATGGATATCAGTTCCATCTTCGGCAATGCACTGGACAATGCCATAGAATGCGAATTAAAGATTCCGGATAAAGAAAAAAGACTGATCCATATCAATGCACATTCCAGAAAAAATTTTCTTATTATTCTGTTTGATAATTATTACGAAGGAGATATGAAGCTTGGAAAAGGACTTCCGGAAACCACCAAAAAGGATGCCCAGTTTCATGGATATGGCTTAAAGAGTGTGCAATATACTGCCCAGAAATACGGCGGTGCAGTAGATGTCAGTGCCAGTGATCATTGGTTTCATCTGAAGATTCTGATCCCCATGCCAAATTCTGTCACAGCACCTGCAGGTGATTCTGCTGAGAATCATAATAATCTCTCTATATAATGCCCAAAACAGCCGGAAATCGCATTTGTAAAAGTGTGATTTCCGGCTGTTTCTTACAGTACAAATTCTGCTGTGTTCTTCCCCTGTGCATGAATATCCAGACAACAGTCAGCGACATGCTCCTGATTCAGATCCAGAGAGTAATTTACCTTCATATCAATCCGGCCTTCACTCTCTTTCAGCTCCAGGTTGGTGGCAGAAATACCCATCTCCAGGGTTCCAAAGGGCGTGGTATAAAATGCCATATTACGTTTGCCCTGCTCAAATACCATATGGGTATTTACCTGCCCCTTCTTGCGCACCTCCATACCCTTGGCGGAAATTTTAATATAGTTTATTGTAGGATCCCCATGATCCTCCAGCATTTCCTCATAACGAAGATAGTGGCTGCCATTGCGGAAATAATATTCCCCGGGAACTACAATCTCAATGGGCTCATCCCCTTCCGGAGTGTCCATCATATGTAAACCTTTTACATGAATCAAAACGTCTTTTTCCATAATTCTCTGTCCATTTCTTTCTATCAATACTTCTCAATATCTATCTTCTGTGTCTTCTCTACATCAAAGGGAAGAATCGAATTTGCAAAGTCCTTGAACTTCTCTGCCAGATCGCTCACATAGAAGCGATAAGGAAAGTCCGATTGTCCCTCTCCTGTACTTTGTATGCCCTGCTCCTTCAGAAGCTTCTTAAGCTCAAGAGCTGTCTCATATGCCGGATTCACCAGCTGTACTTCGTCTCCCATGATTTCTCCGATGGTAGAACGAAGCAGAGGATAATGGGTGCATCCGAGAATCAATGTATCAATCTCTTTTTCCTGAAGCTCCCTCAGATATCTGGTGGCAACCTCCACTGTCACAGGATCATGTATCCAGCCCTCTTCCACAAGAGGAACAAATAATGGACAGGGCTTGCCGATTACTGTGATTTCCGGATCGATCTGCTTCAAAACCGCTGCATGAATCCCGCTTCCTACAGTACCCTCTGTACCGATAATTCCAACACGCTTATTTCTGGTAACCTGAGCAGCCACCTTCGCTCCGGCCTCAATCACACCCAGGATCGGAATGTCAAATTCAGCTCTTACTTCATCCAGGGCAAAGGCACTGGCTGTATTGCAGGCAACCACAATCGCCTTTACCTTCTGTTCTTCCAGAAAACGGATGATCTGGCGGGAATAGCGGATAATGGTTTCCTTAGATTTACTTCCATAGGGAACACGGGCAGTGTCTCCGAAATATACGATTTTTTCTGACGGAAGGTTCCGCATAATCTCGCGGGCAACGGTAAGCCCCCCGATACCGGAATCAAATACGCCTACAGGGGCATCTCGATCTATCTTCATTCATCTATCTCCAAATTCTATATTACTTCCATTCTGTCACCCCATTTTAACACCAAAGCACCGGGCTTGCAAGCTCTATAGCGTGTTCATTCCGTTCCAAATAAAGTATCTACTATCCAGAAACGATATCTTGGATGCGCATCCTTTGTGATTTTTTCCTGCTCCATAAAACAGAACTTTGGATAAATCGTTCCCCACCAGGCAAGAACCTCCTGGCTTTTCTTTTTGTTCCCCACAATCGGAAAAATCAGCACAGCTGATAAAAGGGCAATTAATACATGATATTTTATTTTTCTTAAATGTAGCATGGAAATACCTCCGCAAATTAAAAGAAGTGATCGCATCTGCAATCCTGTCTGTCAGAAAAAGTATTTCCTGAATTTTGTTACAATATTCAAATGCTACCAGGGTTAAAAGGTCTGAAACACAACCTCCAGCTCCTCTCCCTGAAGCAGCAGCTCCGGCAGGGCGGGAAGTGCTCCTCTGTCATACATTTCATGATAAAGCTCTCGCAGCGTAACTGCCTGTCCCGGACTTCCCTTTGGATTGTTTTCCAGAAGTCCCTGTAAGTATTCCCCAAGAGAAGCCTTCTTAGGACTTACCCAGCTTACCGCCTCTGCCGCATTTTGACAGCGAAAAACATATACGTTTTCCCCTATGACAGGATTCTGTTTCAGGTATTCCAGCACCTGCTCCCAATGCCCGCTGTCCAGCAATGACTGTCCCAGCACCAGTATTTCAAGATGTCCCATATCCAGGTATTTCTCCTGGGTAAGACTGTAGTGCTTCTCTATTTCTTCAAAGGAATCGCCACTGACCATAATCGCTGTATTTCCCTGATCTTCTCCATTTTTTTCCTGCCCGGTAGCTTTGGGAAGATCGGGAATCCCATATGTCAGTTCAAATCTGTTCTCCTTTATATCTGCACCAAGCGCCAGTGGATACATCCTTTTCTCCGGCTCTACACCTCCGCAGCCGGTAAGCATAAAAACCAGGCAGCTAATAATGACAGATGCCGCCTTTCTTTTCCATCTTTTTTTGCCCATTATAAAGAAACTGATCTGAATCAGCAGCATTCCCGGAACAAAAATATATCCCAGATATCCTTCAAAATAGTCTCTGATCCCCACACCCCCGATTTTGATAATCATGCTTGCAAAAACCAGCAGGCTTATCCACACTCTTCCGGTGCCAAGCCCCGTTTTTTCCACAATAAGATGTCCATAATGCAGAAAACTTCCAATAGAAAATAATAGGCTGTACAAAAGAAAGCCCATCCACAGCACATCAAACCGAGCCAGCACATTTCCCGGCAGATCAGCCCCTGCCAGAAGTGGCAGGATAGGATGCTTCTCATACCGTAATCTCCCCCAGCCAAATACAGCAGGCAAAAGAAGCTCTGTCAGGATTAACAATATTCCAAGGGTAAGCACTGCCAATGCCACGGTTTTCCCGATGCTTTCCCCATTTCCTCTTGCCGCACTTCTTTTTTTATCTGTATACTCCAGCAAAAAAGGCAGAAGTCCCAGTCCGGAAAATGCGCAGATCACATAATATCCGCTCTCCAGAATCCTTTTTCCGGAAAGCTCAGAATTCCACAGCATTTCCTGGAAATATTCCCATTTTCCCTGTCCGGCAGATAAAAGCAGCATGAACACCACTGCCACAAGCACCAGGCCGCCAGACACCTCCCCCATCCGCCCCCTGCGTTGGATTCCCCGATATGTGCCCAGACTGCATACAGCCAAAGCGATTACACACAACCATAGCTTTTTTACACCGGTCCCAAGACTTACTGCAACAATTTCTCCTAACAGCTCCAGTAAAAAAGCAGCTCCCAAAATACAGTAAATAACAAAAAAAATCCCCAACAGCCTTCCCAAAAGTCTCCCTGCTGTTTTGCCGGGATTGGAAAAGGCGTAGCCAAGCCGGATAAGAAAAATCACGTAGAACAACAGCACGGTTATTGCCAGCAAAGTTCCGATCAGACCGCTAAGCCCCTGATTTCGCCTTCCTCTGAAAAGACAAAGCAAAAATGGCGCAATAAATGCAATTACGATCTGACGATACAGCTGCCGTTGTGAAATCCGATTATTCTCTGCAAATTTCATTCTATCTCGCCTCCCTTTTCCTCATCCCTGCGCTCTTTTGGCTTATCCTTTTGATCATCTTCTTTGCCAGGGTTTTGTCTTTGCAGCCGTACACTTTCATCTTCCCTGGCATACATCGGCCTTTTCCATCTTTTTCTAAAAGGCACCCGCAAAATCCCTGTTCCGGTACCGTTTTCTCTTTTGTATTTTACAAATGGAACCAGGTATGGAACTCCAAAGCTTAAAAGCCCCGCCAGATGGGAGACTGTGAGATATAGCCCGATTACGATTCCGAAAATCCCCAGATATCCGCCCAGAAACAAAAAGAAATATTTCAAAAGCCGAAAGGCAGATGCAAATTCCTCATTTGGAACTGCCAGTGAGCCAAGTGCAGTGATGGCTACAACCATCACTACAATAGGACTGACCAGATTGGCCTCAACAGCTGCTGAACCTACAATAAGACCGCCCACAATTCCCATTGCATTTCCAAGTGCTCCCGGAATCCTTACTCCCGCTTCCCGGATCAGCTCAAAGGACAGCTCCAAAAGAACCAGCTCCGCAATACTGGAAAAGGGAACTCCTTCTCTTGCCTGGGCGAAGGATAAAATCATATTCGTCGGCAGAATCTGCGTGTGAAACCGTATCACCGCCAGATAAAGCCCGGGAAGCAGAGTTGCCGCTGCCAAAGCCAGATACCGCAGCACACGAAGAAAGGAGGCAATCTCAAATCGATTGTACCAGTCTTCTCCGCTTTCCATAAAGCTGTTAAACACTCCCGGCAGGATCAGCGCTGATGGAGAATTGTCACACAGCAAAACCACCTTTCCGCCAAGAATTTCCTGGGATGCCCGATCCGGGCGCTCCGTAGTCTGATACTGCGGAAAAGGAGAAAACCAGGAATCCTCTGTAAGCTGCTCCAGCATTCCGCTGTCCAGAATTCCGTCAATTCGAAAAGCTTCCAGCCTCTCCTTTACCTGTTCCAGAAATTCTTCTCTCACCAGATCTTCCATGTAAACCATCTGTACCAACGTATGAGACCGTTCTCCCACATAAAATTCCACCACCTTCAGCCTGGTATCCCGAAGCCGCTTACGGATCAGGGCGGAATTTGTTTTTACAGAATCAGAAAAGCCTTCCTTAGACCCACGAAGCACCTTTTCCATTTCCACTTCTGTGACACCCATGCTTGGATAACCTGTGCTGGAGATTTTCATTGCCTGGTCAAAGCCATCCATAAAAAACACTGCGTTTCCGGCAAGCAAACTTGCAAAAACCTGTTCCATATCTGTCAGCTTTTTTACATCTGCAATTCCCAGAGCATTATATTCCACAAATTTCTGAATCTGCTCCGGTGAAATCTCCCAGAAATGCCCGATCATTTTTCCAAGTGCCGAGTCTTCCAGCATCATATTGGAGGTAGCCACTTCAATATAAACCATCAGACAGTCTACCTTGCGTTCCTCACCAAGACGCATTCTCCTGATCTGAATGTCGCTGCAATCCCGAAGCCGCTCTCTTATATATTTCTCATTAGCACGAACATCCTTTGAAATCATAACAATATTATCATTTTCTCCCATTTGCACCACCATATTGAATTTCACACACAAAAAAAGACACCAGGCATCTCTCCTAGTGTCTCCCGATTATACAATTGTATTCATGCTTCAGCTCTGATTGCCTGGATGATTCCCATCCTCTGATTTTCCAAATGCTTGAAGGAAAGCTCCTGGGCCTTCTTTACATCACGGTTACGGATTGCACCAGTAATTTCCTCATGCTCCCTTACCAGACGGTTTCTTGCTTCGTCCTCCTTCAGATATTCTACACGGTACCGGTAAATCTGCTCTCTTAGATTATTCAGCACCTGCATCAGTCTCTTATTATCTGCTGCCCGGTAAATAGCCTCATGGAAATTTACATCTGCCTCTGCCATCTTTACCAGATCTCCCTCTGCAGTACTCTTCTGGAAATCTTTGGCTGCCTTCTCAAGCTTTAGCACATCCTCTTCTGTCATATTGGCACATGCCTTCTCAATAGCCATATTTTCCAGAGTAATTCTGACCTCCAGAACATCATTCAGATCCTTCTCTGTAATATTCGCGACCTGCGCACCTCTTCGGGGAATCATTACAACCAACCCTTCAAGCTCCAGCTTACGCATAGCCTCACGGATAGGTGTTCTGCTCACACCCAGCTTCTCTGCAAGCGCGATCTCCATCAAACGCTCTCCCGGCTTCAGCTCTCCTTTTAAAATCGCCTGCCGCAGCGTATTAAAAACAACCTCACGCAATGGCAGATATTCATCCATATGCACTGTGAAATCACTTGTCATTTGTATAACCTCCTAAAAAACTTCCGTAGCAAAAACAGTCTTCGCCAGCTTACTATCTCTAAGCACAGCTGCCGCCTGTTCCATCTTCTCCTTGCTGTCAAAAATTCCAAAAACAGTGGGACCGCTTCCGCTCATCATAGCCTTGCGGGCACCATTATTCTCCATCAGATCTTTAATTTCCCGGATAATCGGATATCTCCTGATAATTCCCGGCTCAAAGACATTTCCCATTCTGGAAATCATTCCATCAAGATTGCCCTCACGAATAGCGTTCACCATACCGTCAATATCCGGATGTACCATGGCAGGATCATTCAGGTTCAGATTCTCGTAAGCTATTTTAGTGGAAACATTTACTCCCGGCTTACCAACCAGGACATAACACTGGGGAAGTCTTGGAAGCCTGGTCAGCTTCTCACCGATTCCCTCTGCAAGAGCAGTTCCCCGCATCACACAATAAGGCACATCTGCTCCTACCTTCACAGCCCGCTTCATCAGTTCTTCCTCAGAAAGGCCAAGCTCGAAGATTCTGTTTACTCCCACAAAAGCAGCTGCCGCATCAGAGCTTCCGCCAGCCATGCCGGCTGCTACCGGAATAAACTTCTCCAGGTTCATAGTCAGTCCCTCTTCAATATGAAATTCGTCCATCAGCATTCTGGCTGCTTTATATACCAGATTCCTTTCATCTGTAGGAACATATGGAATGTTCGTGGTAAGTGTGATTCCCGGTTCCGCCTTCTTCTCAATTTCAAGCACATCATACATCTGTATAGTTTGCATGACCATACGGACTTCGTGATAACCGTCCGCACGCTTCCCAACAACATCCAGTCCAAGATTTATTTTTGCAAGTGCACGTAATCGCATAATTCCCTCCGCTTTTGTACTTTGTATACAATCTTTTGCTGTTATTATTGTAAAATATTTTTGGATTTTTTTCAATATATATGTGATGGATTTTTCTAGCTCTCTACCTTCTTTACCAGAAGCAACGGCATTCCGGCTGTCACCTGTTCACTTTCTAATTCATTTAAGGAACAGATTTCCTCCACAGTTGTATAAAACTGCTTTGCTATATCCCACATAGTATCCCCGCTTTTCACCACATAAACCGTAATTCCGGGCATCGCCTGAATTTTCTGCATGTCAAGAGGCTGCTCCTCCACCTTGCTAATGATCATCTGCTTTTCGCACTGAAGCACCAGCACGTTCAGACTGATCACAGCTTTTACCTCAATTTCGTTACTGTCGATCATGGAAGTGGAAAGCTGCTCCAGGTCTGCTTGCAGGAAAAAGGCGCTGTCCTCTGTGATGCCGTTTGCTTCGATCACATGAGAAAACGGCAGCATACCATCAACAGAATAGAAAGGCATCTCATCATTTCCGGTAATATACAGGATTTTTAAAAATACCACGCCCTCTGCCTGGATACCGTTTTCCACCACCTTTGTCTTTTCCACCTTTACTCTTCCCTGGCTGTGACAGATCTGCAGGATTTTCCCCTGGCTTTCCTTCAGCTCGATCCGGTCAGAAACACGGCATTTGGAATCGTTACGCACCAGCAGGCTTTCCAGGCATTCCTCTTTTCCCTGAAGAACACACTCCTTTACAGGAGAATAGATATCCAGGATCAGATCATGCTCTTCTTCCCTGTAAAGCTTCATATCCAGTTCCAAAACCACATCTGCCAAAAGAACGCGTTCCTCGCCATCTGCATCTGGTTTTACTTCTATGCTCTGATGCATAACACATGCCGCAATATTAGGAATCATATCAGCCATACAGCCTGTGCATTCCAGTTCTGTATGAAAGGGAAGCACATACTCTGCCCATTGAAGAGGATTTTCTTCATCCTCCCCGGAAAAAAGGACAAAAACTGCCAGCTCTCCTCTGGCTTTTATCATATTATCCTCAAGCCGCAGATCAAGTCCTCTTACTTCAATCGTGTTCCACAAAAGCGTATCAATATTAGGCTTATTGGAAGCCAGCGTCACCTCATCCTTAATTCGCAGGGTATCCTTTTTATGTACCATAAGACTCATCAGCTGCACCTTTTTCTTTTTCACGGAAATACCTTCCTCGCTGATTTCCACAGGAAGCTGAATACCTGTCATCTCATCTACTACTGCATAAAAAGTGACAATAGCCTTAATGTTCAGTTTTCTGGAATGAATCATATGCACACTTAGGTCTTCAATTTCCCATTTCAGGCACATTTTGTCACCTGCGGCAATTCCTTCCAGATTGAGAGTCTCATCAAATGGCAGTTTTGCTTCCAGACTGCATACCTTCTGCTTCTCCTCTCCCACATAAAGAACATCCACGTTCAGGCTTCCGCTGATAAATGCTTTCCCCTCGCTGAGACGCACTTCATCCATTACAATATCACCTTTGTTCTGGATCAGTCTTCCCATATCCGGCTTTGCATCCGGCACATTATAATCTGCGTCAAAGGTCACCTGACTGGTTGCACGGCTTTTTACATGAAGCATCTGCACACTTTCTTTTCTTAATTCCACTGCTCTCCACTCCTTTTCACTCAAAAATCACAGGTTCCTTCCTGTAAACCATCTTTACCACAATATAAGGGTAGGATGGTGGACTTAATGTAATTTTGCTATCTGACGGTCCCATTAGTTTTGTTTTGAAAAATACTGCCTGAGAGGTCACGCTCAGTTCTTCCACCTGAATACTGTAACCTCCGCTCATCTGCTGTCCATAGCCTTTTATCAGAAACAACTCTTTTTCGCTTTGATAAGTCATCTTAAACTCTTTTCCCTTCTTTTCCTGAATCAAGGCTGTCAGTTCTGCAGGCAAATCCTCCTGTTTTACAATGGAATATTCCAGAGGCTTTCGCGGCTCTTCCTCAATTTTGATGAAGCGGCATCCGCCAAGAAAAAGCAGCGACCATAAAACCAGCCCAAGGACTGCTGTTTTTTTCATCCGGTCCCCTCAGTCTCCCCTGTTGCTGTCTGCTGCTCACAGCAACCTCCATTTATTTTAATTCTATGTGGAATATAAAAGATTTATTGCAAGAATTTTTCAAATTACATATAATAGGCTTAGAGCGTACATTTTGCAGAAAGCCTTTTTCAAACACGCTCTACATATGGTGCAAAGCACAGAATACAGAAAGGGAAATCATATGATTCGTTTTATTTTATGCGTTATCGTCGTGGTTGGATTCCTGATTTTGTCTATTCCTATTCTTCTTGTAGAATGGATCATCGGCAAATTCAATCCCATGGCGAAAGAGATCAGTTCTCTTCGGATCGTTCAGGCGGTCTTCCGGTTTATCCTGTGGGTGGCCGGAGTAAAGCTTACCGTTATCGGAGAGGAGAATGTGCCAACGGACACTCCGGTTCTTTATATTGGAAATCATCGAAGCTTTTTCGATGTGCCGATCACTTACCCACGCTGTCCGATCCGCACAGGCTACATAGCCAAGAAAGAGATGGAAAAGGTTCCGCTGCTTTCCACCTGGATGAAATTTCTCCACTGTCTGTTCCTTGACCGTAAGGACATTAAGCAGGGACTGAAAACCATCCTGACTGCAATTGAAAAGGTGAAATCCGGCATCTCCATCTGTATTTTCCCGGAGGGCACACGCAATAAGAATGCAGATGAGCTGGACATGCTTCCCTTCCATGAGGGCAGCTTCAAAATTGCTGCCAAGACAAACTGTCCAATTATTCCTATGGCAATCAGCGGTTCTGCGGACATATGGGAAAACCATTTTCCAAAAGTCAAAAAGTCACATGTTATTCTGGAATACGGCAAGCCAATCTACATTGATCAGCTTGAAAAAGAAGACAAAAAGCATTTAGGCGCTTACACCCAGAATATGATTCATGAAATGCTTGTAAAAAACAAAGCGCAGTTATAACCTTATGATAATCATCAGGCAAGACAGCTGTCCGGAGTAACTTTTTTGTTATTCTTAAAGACAGCTGTCTTCTTTTTATCCTCTTCTTTTTCTCACTTCCTTAGGCGGCTGACCGTAACGTTCTTTGAATTTCAGCAAAAAGCCCTTGTAATTGGTGATTCCGTTTTTATCCAGAAGGAATGTTATATTTTCGTCAGTCTCCAGAAGGTCCTTATAGAAATGTTCCATGCGAATCCGATTTACATACGCAAGAAATGTTTGCCCGGTGTATTTGCGGAAAAGACGGCAAAAATGTTCGGGCGTAATAGACAAAAGTCCCGCTGCATCTGCCAGGGAAATGTTTTCACTGTAATGCGTGCCCACATATTCCATGCATAGCTTCATCCGCTCCAAATCCCGCAAGATTCCAGGATTGCCCCAGGTCTCTTTCTCCTTTCGGATACCTTCTGTATAAAGAAGAAATAACAGACGGTAAACAGCACTCAGAACCAGAAGGTGGTAGCCTTCCTTTTTTTCCTGATAAAGTCCGTCTATCTCCTGAAAAATTTCTGCCATCTTAGAATTCAAATGCGCTCCAAAGCTTTGACAACCAGGGATAAATTCCTGGAATTTCAGTGCATTCCATCTGGCAGAAGCCTTTTCCAGATGAACAGGCGGAATTTGCAGAAGAAAATACCTGGCATCCTCATGGGTGTGAGTATAATGGATATCGTTGGAATTCACCAGAAAAATATCCCCTTCTTTCAGCTCATAGCTCACATCATTGATGGATGCCGTAATTTCCCCACCTGTAACATAAATGATTTCCAGATGCTCATGCCAGTGAGCCGGAAGAAGCTCATCCCAGGTGTTCACAAATATAAAATGCAATTTTCCCGGATGGTCATCCAGCACGTTTTCATATTCAATGTTCATCATTTTAACATCATCCCCAACTCTATTAAAGTCAAAATACACCTTATATTTCCAAATAAACTATATACTATTCCCAGGAATATATCAAGAAAACCCTATAAACGAAGCAATAAACCATCTAGCACATATAACTGTTTTTCATTACAATAAATCTGTAAGATACAAAAGCACAGGCAAACATTTATATAAAAAATATTTTATCCCAAGGAGGACATTCTAACATGAATAAATGGACCCGAGTAAAATTTCAGCCGAATCTTCCACTAAAAGAAAGCGGTCGCGTAACCGCAAGCAAAGAACACATTCAGCTTTCCAAAGAAGCTGCCAGAGAAGGGATGGTTCTTTTGAAAAATGAAAAGAAGCTTCTTCCATTAGCAGAAGGCACCCGCATCGCCCTTTTCGGCAAAGGAAGCTTCGACTATGTAAAAGGCGGCGGAGGAAGCGGCGACGTTATGGTTTCCTATGTACACAATCTATATGATGGACTGAAAATGCAGGAAAATGCCGTACAGATTTATGAGCCATTATCTGCTTTTTACAAAACAGACATCCAGCACCAGTATGAAAAAGGTGCTGTTCCCGGAATGACCGTAGAACCGGAGCTGACGGCAGAGCTTGCTGACGGTGCCAAAGCCTTTGCGGATGTCGCCTTGGTTGTAATCAGCCGTTTTTCCGGCGAAGGCTGGGATCGTTCCAGCGTTGAGTGCAACAACGAATTCAATCCCTGGGAAACGGAAACCTCTATGCCGAAAATTTCTGCTGAAGTTTTCCCTGATGGAGATTTCTATCTGACAGCCCGCGAAAAAACAATGCTTGCTATGGTAAAGGAGCGCTTCGAAAACATCGCTGTGGTTCTCAATATCGGCGGCGTTATCGACCTTTCCTGGATAAAAAACGATGACCAGATTGGTGCTGCTCTTCTTGGCTGGCAGGGCGGCATGGAAGGCGGACTTGCCATGGCTGAGCTTCTTACAGGAAAAGGTAATCCATCCGGCAAGCTGGTTGATACCTTCGCAGCATCTGCTGACGATTATCCATCTACTGCAAACTTCCACGAATCCTTTGATTATGTAAACTATACAGAAGACATCTACGTAGGCTACCGCTATTTTGAAACCATTCCAGGCGCACAGGAGAAAGTCGTTTATCCATTTGGCTACGGACTTTCCTATACCACCTTTGCACTGGACACCACCGCAATGTGGGAAACAAA
>CAKRKL010000059.1 GCA_934358405.1 uncultured Blautia sp. | reverse complement strand
GAAATCTGTCATGGTACTATTGACAGCTGGCTGGTGTTTAAGCTGACAGAGGGTAAGGAGTACAGAACAGATTATTCCAATGCTTCCAGGACCCAGCTGTTTAATATTTTTGATCTGAAGTGGGATGATGAGATCTGTAAGCTGTTTGGCATTGATCCGGCGAATATGGCCGAGGTGACAGATTCTGACGCTTGTTTTGGAGAAACTGATTTTGAGGGATTGCTTCCTCACAAAATTCCGATTCACGGTGTACTGGGTGATTCTCATGGATCTTTATTTGGACAGGGATGTTTGCAGCCTGGCATGATCAAGTCTACCTATGGTACCGGTTCTTCTATCATGATGAACATCGGTGAGAAGCCGATTCTGAGTACACACGGGGTTGTTACTTCTCTGGCATGGAAAATCGGCGGCAAGGTGAACTATGTGCTTGAGGGCAACCTGAATTATACAGGTGCTGTTATTACCTGGCTGAAGGATGATCTGCAGATTATTGCTTCACCTGGGGAGACTGGTCCACTAGCGAAGGCTGCAATTCAGGAGGATAGCCTGTATCTGGTTCCGGCATTTAGTGGTCTTGGTGCGCCCTACTGGGATAGCGAGGCAAGAGCATCTGTTGTAGGAATGAGCCGTACTACCCGTAAGGCTGAGTTTGTGAGAGCTGCACTTGAGTGTATTGCTTATCAGATTACAGATGTTGTACAGGCAATGGCCGAGGACGCAGGTGTTCCGGTGAAGGAGCTTCGCGTAGATGGCGGTCCCACCAGAAATGATTACTTAATGCAGTTTCAGAGTAATATCGCAGATGCCGGGGTACTGGTTCCGGATTCAGAGGAGCTTTCTGCAATTGGACCGGCATATGCGGCAGGATTGCAGCTTGGTGTCTGGGATGACAGTATCTTCGGAAAATTGAACCGGGTTTCCTATAAGCCGGATATGGATGCAAAGAAACGGGCACAGAAGTATGCCGGATGGAAGAAGGCTGTGGCTTCCGTGATTACAAATAAATAACAACTGGTATTTATTAAGATGGTTTAGTCCGTCTCCTATATGCAAGCCCCATGAACAAGCTGGCCTATAAAAGGTCAGGATAGTGTTCATGGGGCTTGTCCTATATTCATAAAATCCTGGTTCCAGACTACTTGTAAGAGGTGCAGGCAGTTTCATATATCTGAAAAATTTACATAATGGTCTGAAAAATGAATATACCAATGAAAATGAAAAAACTTTATAATGAAAAACAAGACGAAAGAGAGGTTGAATTAAAATGCATGGAATTACGTTAACGAAGGCTCCGGCAGATTGGGAAATTTTGCAGCAGGAGAATGGTAAGGCATCTGTGGCTTTAAAGGGAAACTTTCAGGTTCATCCGGCAGCAATTGAAGTGGGTGTTGAAAGGGTTACTCCGGTTGTGAGGGTTATGAGTGAGGATGACAATATGACGGTAATTCCCTGGACAAATGCAGATCATTTCACATGTAATGAGAAGTTTCAGGGAGAATTTGAGGTGACGCTGGAGATTCCGGCCGGGGGACCTTACAGGATTGATACCAGCCTGGAAACAAAGAGCACTGTTCCGGATCTCACATGGCTCTATCGTGGAGACTGTGTGCTCCATCTGGGAGTAGGAAACCTGTTTATTATTGCAGGTCAATCTAATTCAGCGGGATACAGCAGGGATTTTTGCATTGATCCACCTAGCATGGATGTGCATTTGTATCGTAACAGAAGCAAGTGGGATATTGCAAGCCATCCTATGAATGAAAGTACTTTTGCCGGATCGCTAGCCAACGAAGAGATGGGTGTGCCGGGGGTATCTCCTTATCTTGCGTTTGGAAAGACTTATGGGAAAATGACAGGAATGCCTGTGGGATTGATTCAGACTTCTCTTGGCGGTTCTCCTATGGAAAGATGGAATCCAAAGGACGGAGATTTGTACTTAAATATGGTGGATAAGATTCATGAGACCGGGGGAAGATATGCAGGAGTGCTTTGGTATCAGGGCTGCTCAGATACCAATCCGGGACCGGCAGAAAAATATCTGGAGCATTTTAGAGAGTACGTGGAAGCAACCAGAAAAGAACTGGGATATGAGATCCCATTTTTTACCATGCAGCTGAACAGACAGATCAATGGAATCAATGACGAGTGCTGGGGAATGGTGCGTGATGCCCAGGCAAGAGCTGCGAAGGAGATTCCGAGAGTTTCTGTTTTGACAACTTCCAATTTAAGCCTTTGCGATGGAATCCACAATACAGCACAGGCTAATGTAGCGCTTGGAGAAAAGCTGGCGAAGCAATGTGCCCATGTGTTAAATGGAAAAGAAGAGTATCAGCCGCCTGAGCTTGTAAAGGTTGAGAGAGCAGACGAAGCGGAAAGAAAGAGCTTCCAGCTGGAGGGAAGCGGAATCTGGCTGAAGCTTACCTGCGATCATGTTAAGAATTGCTTCCTGGTTTACTCAGCAGTGGGAAAAGACAGCGGATTTACTTTGACAGACAGTGAGGGCGAGGTGGAGATCCTTCATATTCGCGGAAACAGAGAGAACAAAAATCATCTTTATCTGGAACTGGCCCGAGAAGTGGAGGATGAAGCAGAGCTTTCCTTTGTATGGCAGGCAGATCCGATTAAACAGCCACCAGTGGACGAAGTGACCTTTTTGCCGCTTCTGTCTTTCTATAAGAGGTCAATAAAATTGTAATAAATTCAGCCTGCCCATGGCAGTGCAACAAAAAACGCCTGCGGGCAGAATGGAGTATTGGAAAACATGAGAGAGGTCAATTGGAACAATGTAAAAAGAGAAGCACCAAAGTGGTTTCGAGATGCAAAGTTTGGATTATTTTTTCACTGGGGACCATATAGCGTTCCGGCATATCAAAACGAGTGGTATTCCAGAAATATGTACTGCAAAGGCCTGGAGCAGAACCAGTATCATGAGAAAACCTATGGAAGTCTTCATGACTTTGGCTATAAGGACTTTTATGATATGCTCAAAGGAGAAAAATTTGATCCGGATCAGTGGGCTTCTCTTGTAAAGCGTTCCGGCGCAAAATATGCCGGTGCAGTTAGTGAGCATGCAGATAATTTTTCCATGTGGGACAGCGCAGTTAATCCAATTAATAGTATGAATTATGGTCCTCACCGTGATATTGTAGGAGAATGCACAGAGGCCTTTCGCAAGCAGGGAATTCGTACAGTGGCAACCTTTCACCACCAGTGGTTGTGGGGATGGTTTATGTCAACGGATAATGAGGCAGATGTGTATATTCCGGAAAATGAAAAATATTACGGTCCTGCACTGCCTCTTGAGACAAATCGCTATATTCCTTATCGCTATCCTGACGAAGCATTTTGCAAAATCTGGCGGGATAAGGTGTTGGAGGTTATCGACAAGTATGAGCCGGATGAGGTGTATTTTGACAGCCGTACCTGCATTATCCAGGAAGACTATCGCTATGATGTAGCCGAATATTATTACAATACCAGAGAAATTAAGGACGGAATCATTACATACAAACAGGAGGATTATCCTAAGGATATCGGCGTTTATGATATTGAGTGCGGAAGATTTTCTTCCCCAAAGGACTTCCCATGGCAGTCTGACGACCGGCTGGAGGATAACATTACCTGGTGTATGGTACAAAATCCCAAATATAAATCAGCAGAGCGGATTATCCATCAGCTTTGCGATATTGTTTCCAAGAATGGAAATCTTTTGTTAAATGTAGGTCCATACGCAGACGGTTCCTTCCATCCCGATGCAGTGCGTATTTTGGAAGAGATCGGAGACTGGCTGGCTTTAAACGGTGAGGCAATTTATGAGACAAGGCCATTTAAGGTGGCAGCAGAAGGTCCTACTACAGTAGATGATGCCAATTATGATGTGGGAAAAATCCAGGAGCAGCTTGATAAGGGCGATGCTGTTGATGTGCATAGTGATACTCTTACTGCTCAGGACTTCCGTTTTACCACACATGGCGATGCTCTTTATGCTATTGCATTTGGCTGGCCAGAGGACGGAGAATTCCGTATCCGCACACTTTGTAAGGGTGGTGCTTTTGACGGTGAGATTAAGAAGGTAACTATGCTGGGAAATGAAGGTGAGCTTGCTTTTTACAGAAAAGAAGACGGGCTTTATGTAAAAGCACCGGAAAAGAAGCCTTGTGACTGTGCTTATGTTTTGAAAATCAAATAAATTTATCCATATAAAATCCCCATCTGAGATTATTGCTGTATAAGCAAAGCTTCAGGTGGGGATTTTTAAATTAATTTTGTGATTCTGCGAAATTTTCATTTTGCCTTTGAATATATTCGTCCAGTCCGTCAGATCGCATTTGCTTTAACACATTTTCCCACATGTCTACGGCATCGTCATTTCCGATAATACAGCTTATGAATTGTTTAAATGCATTTGAGGTGCTAAATTCCTCTGTTGGTTCTTTTGGATAGCTCATGAATGCATAAGGGCGGCTGACCTGCGTAGTGTGCTCCTTGCAGTAATTGGCGGATTCAGAAGCAAGAATAGTTGCAAATTTTCCATAACGGAGGGTATTCATATCATTGACTTCAAAATCTTTCCAGCTTCCGCCCCAGGTTGCAATACCGGAAAACAAAATAGAAGATGGATATTTTCTGGCAAGAGCTGTGGTAAGGCTTTCTCCTTTTGTATCCAGAAGGCAGGAATAATTTCCATCTTTATCCTTTTCATAATCAATTCCCTCTAATCCATAATGACAGAAATCCTGTCCTTCATCAGAAAGAAGAAATTCAAATAGAGCAAGAATGCGCTTTGCTTTTGTATCGTCTACATCCGAAGAAATATAAGATTCCGACCAGAAGCTGCTGGAGGAATTACTGTATCGAATCCCGTCTGGTGCGGGAAAAACAGGAAGCACATCCACACAGTCCTCGAAGGACTTATTATTCAAGGCATCCCATCTGTTTTTTAATTCCATAAGTGAAGAAGGGGAGGATTTATATTCCAGGGCACCGAGCCGTCCTGCTGCGAAGTCATCCATAACAGCAGAGGGGGATTTGGTGTAAAAATCAGGGTCCAGCCCCCCCTCTTCGTACAGCAGGCGATAATCCTTTACTACTTGCTTGAATGCGTCCGTGGACCAGGAAGGAACATAGAAACCGTTATTTTCCGTCCAGGAATAAACATTGCATTCAGGAGCGATGCCAAGAATCACCCATTTTCCAAGTGCATTTATGGAATTAACATTGTAACCGAGCGTATCATCAATGCCATTTCCATCCGGATCATTTTTTGCAAAAGCAATCGTCATGTCTGCAAAATCCTGAAAGCTTTCCGGATTGGAAATCCCAAGGCTATCCATCCAGTCCCGGCGAACCAGCATAGCAGCATCTGTAGCACCAAGAACTGGATCCAGAAAGGAAACACGGGGAATGGCATAATACTTGCCATCTGTATATCGGGTATAGGATACAGAATTCAAAATCTCATTCAGGCACGGATAGTCTGTCAGATCCTCAGGCAGAGCACGGATGACTCCGGTATTGATAAAATCAGAAAAGGTTGCGGAGTCATTATTGTCGTTGGAAGAAAGTGTTAATGTGGCAAAAACATCAGGAAGGCTTCCGGTAGCACTCAAAATCTGATAACGCTCTTTGTAATTTGACCAGGTTACAGCCACCGGTTCCAGCGTAATATTAAATAAATCTTCAATATACTGAGTCATAGCATCTGGTTCGGCTGCTTTTTCCATCTCTTCAATATTCCAATAGCCAACACTGATATTTAAATGCTCATCAAAGGACAGATTCTGAATGGATTCAGGAAGTGCCTGACGGCTGATTTTTGTAGTAGTTGAAGAGGAATCACAGCCGGTGGCTGTGAAAATCAAAGCGGCTGCAATGGAAACCCCCAATAACTGTTTAGAAATAAGATCACACATGTTCTTCAGAATCCTTTCGATAAGCGGTAGGTGTGCATCCTTTTACTTTTTTGAACACCTTTGCAAAATAAAAATAGTCACTGTAGCCAACCTGAGTGGCAATGGCAAATACGGTTTGGTCACTGTGTGCAAGAAGCCATGCAGCATGTTCAATCCGCAGACTGGTCAGATAGCTGACAAAGGTTCCTCCTGTTTCCTGACGAAAAATCTGACTGGCATAATTAGGATTGATACTGCAGTATTCTGCAAGATTTTGTATGGAAATATCTTCCTGATAATGCTTTTCTGTATAATCAATCATCATCTGCACAGACTTGTGGGAAGAAACAAGATGCTGAGGATGAAAAATGTTTGGCTGCTCTTCCAAAGAAACTTCTTGATTTTCTGCTTTTTGCTCCTGCTCCTGAAGAAGCTGATAAGCCTTTTGCATGGAATCCATAAGCTCACTTCGGGAAAATGGCTTTAGACAGTATCCGATCGCATTGTGAAACATTGCTTTCTGAGCATATGCAAATTCAGCATGTCCACTTATCATAATGAAAAGAGTTGATAAGCCTTCCGCATGAGCTGCCTGCAGAATTTCCAGTCCACCCATGCCAGGAAGTCTTACATCCACAAATGCAAGGGCCGGTTGATGAATACGGATATATTCAAGACCGGAAAGGCCGTCATAAAATTCTGTGGTGATTTCAAAATAGTCCTGATTTTTGATGGTAGCAATCAGACTTTTTACAACCCATTTTTCATCGTCAATTACAATTGCCTGATACATATAAATATTCTCCTTTAGATGCCCTGGTGAAGGGGTGAACTGTTATGATGTTTGTGAAAATCATTTGTCTGATAAGGGACCCGCAGCTGAATATTAGTTCCCACACCTTCCTCAGAGTCAATGAGAAGAGTGTAGTCAGCTCCATAATAAAGCACCATACGGCTATTGACATTTAGAATTCCGATGCTGTCGTGATTCTGCGCATCCATTTTTGCCAGATCAGCAGAAGCATCTCCGGTTTTGTCATGAACGGAAGCCGCAATGGAATGGCGCAGTTCCTGTAATTTTTCCGGAGACATTCCCACACCGGTATCAAAAATCCGGATGGCCAGATAACCGTGCCGGGGATTTCGTCCGGCGCCGATCAGAATAGAACCGGGTTTCAGACTTTTTTCCAGTCCATGGACAATTGCATTTTCTACCAGTGGCTGGATGACCATTTTGGGTATCAGGCAGTCATAGGCATCATCAGAAAAATTATATTCAATGGTGAAGCGGTCTGCGAAGCGTTCTTTTTGGATCATCAGATAAGATTTTACGATTTCCAGCTCTTCCCGCAGAGAAACCATGTCGTTCCCTTTAATGCTGTATCGAAAAATCTGGGAAAGGGCACCTGTAACCAGAATAATCTTATCAGTCATGCCTTCCGCAGCCATACCGCAGATCATGGTAAGCGTATTGTAAAGAAAGTGCGGATTGATCTGGCTTCGCAGAAATGCAATTTCTGTTTTGCGGTTGTTGGCTTCCAATTCATACATTCTGGTATAGGAATCAAAAATGGTATGATTCAGTTCTTCGGTTTTGATCAGCATTTCGTTAAATGCGTTAAAAATATCGTTGATTTCAGTAGATCCGATTAAGCCCTGATGAATCTGGGCACCTTTTCTGATTGCTTTTCTGTTTCCGGCAGAAATACTTTTCATAAAATCAATCAGCTGCTTCAGCGAATCCAAAAATGGCTTGTAAAGGAAGGTTACAAAGAGGAAAACCAGCAGAAGTATAGCACCTGTAGCGAGAAACTGACGCAAGGAAATAGTCTGGATCTGGCTGGTTAGCTGACTTTTGTCTACAAGCACATAAAGGGAAAGCCCAAGCTTGCGAAAGGAATAGCATTTTGCGATATAGGTTACCGGGGAGCTGTTTGCCTTTACTTCGTAGGTATCTGTTTCAGACTGAGGTGTGGGGGTGCTAAGAACGGCACGGTAAAGGCTTCTCGTTCCATAAATCAGCTCTTGCTGTGCATTTGTAAACAGGATTTCCGGTTCATAAAGCTTCTGGCTATTCATATTGGTCATAGAGTTGCTAAGCAGATGATTAATGTCAATGGCCAGAAAAAGGATGCCAAGGCGCTGGCTCTGTCCGGTACCTAAGGTACAGATGGGCATGGCAAGGATATGGCAGTTAGTTCCGTTTATTAAGGAGGTGCCAACGGTGCAGTAGGGAAACGAGGTTTCCTCAAGCTTATCGGCAAAGGGCTTGTAGCTGAATGCAGATCCTCCAAGGGAGGCAAAGGTACCGTCCTGTCCGTAAACTGCAATGTCAGAAATATATGGATTCAGAAGAAAGGTGTTTTCCAGCTGTGTTCGCAGCTCCTGATAAGCTTCATAGGAACTCTGTCTGTTCTTACTGCTGAGAAAATCCTGAACTACAGAGCTGTATGCTACGCTATAGCATATATTTTCGTAGCTATCGTAGGCTTCCTGGGTATTTTTTGCAAGCTGTGAGGAGTAAGAGTCCAGACTGCTGCTAAGAAAGTCAGTCTGTAATTGAACGTAATCCTGAGTGTTGTATAGTGTAATGCCTGCCGTGCAGACAATAAATAATACTAAGATAATAGAAAACTGCCGTCCAAGGGGAAGCAGGATGGTTTTGTGTTTTTTCATATATAATGCCTGTCCTTTCTTAATCATATTTTACAATAAATTCTTTACAGGGTGTCATGGAAAATTATTGGACAAATCTGAGAATATTCCATGTTTAGCGGAAAAACTCTGAAAAAAATGTAAAATATACATGAAAAAATTATGAATCTTCCATTCAAACACTGCGATTTATACAATACAATAATTACATCAGAAACACAAGACCGGAAGGAGAGAGAAATATGGCGAAAAGGTCAAACACCACATCCATTCCATATGCGGCAAAGAAAAAAACATTCTGGCAACTGCTATGGAAACAGAAAGCCCTTTGCATTATGGCACTGGCACCGCTGATCATGCTGATCATTTTCAAATATGTTCCAATGTACGGAATTCTGATCGCATTTAAGAATTATAAAGCATCAAAAGGTGTCTGGGGCAGTAACTGGCTGGAGCCTGTACTGAAAAATTTTATCAAATTTTTTAAAAATGTAAACAGTGGACAGATTATATGGAATACGCTGAAAATTGGAGTTCTGAATTTGTTATTTACGTTTCCGGCGGCAATTATTTTTGCTATTCTGCTGAATGAGTTAAGAGGAAAGGTATTTAAAAGTGCGGTACAGACAATTTCTTATATTCCTCATTTCCTTTCTGTAGTAGTTATCTGCTCTATGTTAAATGGATTTGGCTCTACTACCGGACTTTTCAACGATGTGAGAGATCTTTTGGGAATGGCGAGAGTGGACATGAATAATGGAAGCCAGTATTTCCTTCCTTTATATCTCGGCTCACAGGTATGGCAGACAGTAGGATGGAGTTCCATTATGTATTTGTCTGCATTATCCAATGTCGATGTAACCTTGTATGATGTAGCCAATATTGACGGTGCAAACCGCTGGCAGAAAATCAAAAATATTATCTGGCCGACTATTAAGCCAACCACTACGATTCTTCTGATCATGAATCTTGGAAATGTGCTGAACAGTGATTATACCAAGATCCTTCTGATGCAGAACGACACAAACAGAAGTCAGCTGGAAGTAATCGGAACCTTTGTTTACCAGAAAGGTATCGTGGAAGGTAAATTCTCGTATGCAACAGCCGTAAACCTGTTTATTTCAGTCATTGGTTTTGCTCTGGTATTTGGAGCAAACATGATTACCAGGAAAATCAACCCGGAAAACAGTTTGTGGTAGGAGGAAAAATTCATGTCATTTGGAAAAGCAAAAAAACAGAATAACAAAATACATATTGGCAGCAGAGCATTTGACGTGTTCCTCATTGTGTTCATGATCATTGTAGCGATTATATTTCTATATCCGTTCCTGAATGTAATTGCCACTTCACTGTCTAGCAACCGCATGATCACAACCGGTCAGGTTACCTTCTTTCCAAAGGAATTTCATCTGGACGGATACAAAGCCTTATTCAAGGATGAGAATATACTGGGAGCTTACTGGAATACGATTGTAATTGCAGTGGGAACTATGATCGTCAGCCTGGTTTTGAATTCTCTTATGGCTTACGTTATGATGGCACCGGAATTCGTACTGAGAAAACCATTGTCCATTATCCTGCTGATCACTATGTTTTTCAGTGGTGGTACAGTTCCTACTTACCTGTTGATTCAAAATATGGGCTTGTATGACAGCTGGTGGTCACTGATTTTGCCAAATGCGGTAAGTGCTTACAATATTTTCATTTATCGTTCGTTCTATCAGGGAATTTCCCCGGAGATCAGGGAAGCCGCCCGAATTGACGGAGCCAGTGAGTTCCAGATTCTTACAAAGATTTATGTGCCCCTTTCAAAAGCATTGTACGCAACCTTCGGTCTGTTTTCCGTTGTTGGCGTATGGAACAGCTACTATGAAGCACTTCTTTACATTAAGGATCCTGCAAAACAGCCGATTCAGATGCTTCTTAGAAAAATTGTATTTACATCCGGTACTGCAAACATGAGTGATGCACAGCAGATGATCAGTAATGGTAACCTAAACAGTCTGAATGTACAGTATGCCTGCGTAATCGCAACCATAGGACCAATTCTTCTGGTATATCCGTTCATCCAGAAATACTTTGCACAGGGCGTACAGGTAGGAGCTGTTAAGGGCTGATATTCAGATTATACGGAAGCTGGGGGACAGCTTTCCTTATAAATAAAAGACACACGTTTACTATTCAACAATGTCTACAAAAGAAAATGGAGGAAATTATGAAGAGAGAAACCACCAAAAGACTTACCGCTATGGGAATGTCAGTAGCAATGGCTGCAGGACTTTTCACAACCATAGGAACAACTGCTGTATGGGCAGGGGATTCAGCACCAAAAGCAACAGCTGCAGATAACGGCATTGAGCTTCCGGAGCTTGAGGACGGAACCTTACATCTGGAAGTAAGCATCGCAGATTATCAGCAGTCTTCTGATGGAACACTGGTTCAGGAAAAATGGCAGGAGGCTATGGAAAATTACCTTGGCTGCAAGCTTGACATCACATGGACAAGAACACCTGCAACGGACTATACGGCAAATGAGCTGGTTGTACTTCAGTCCGGTTCTGTTCCGGATATTGCCACTGTAACAAAGGGATCAGCTGTCAATGAGTACGGCGAGGACGGAACCTTATTAAATCTTGCTGATTATTCCGATTATATGGTTTACTATCCGGAATATATGAAAGAGACAAACGGTGGCGAGAATTTCGCAAAGAATGAGGACGGATCCATGTATTACTTTATGGATGGCTTCTACAACCCAGATGATATCCAGGGAGCACAGTCCTTCACAGCATTTGCATATCGTTTTGATCTTCTTAAGGAAAACGGCTGGCAGCCGGCTGCTACACTGGATGAGTTTACACAGCTTTGCTCTGACATGCAGGCAAAGATTGACGATGGATCACTTGATCTTGATTATGTTATTATCAACAACACAAAAGATTATTCCCTGTACCGTGGATTTGTTGGAATTTTCCATACATGGGACTGCCTGTACTACAATGGTGAGGAATGGGTATTTGGACCGATCGAGGATAACTTCCGTGAGTGCCTGAAATATCTGAACAGCTTATATGAGGCTGGATATATTGATCCTGAGTTTGCAACAGCAGACTTCAATCAGGGTCAGACAAAGGCTACCACAAATGTTGGCGGTATTTGCCCGACACTTTGGTCTGGATCTGTAGCGAGCTGGAATGCTGCTAAGACAGATGAAAATATGGAATGGGGTCTTGCATATCTTCCGGAGAATACAGAGTATGGTACTGCCTGGAAATGGGGTTCCAGACAGGCTGCAAAATCTCTGAATGCAAATATGGGTATTTATATCAGTGCAGAAACCGAGCATCCGGAATATGCAGTAGCAATGATCGACTATCAGTATTCTGATGAGATGGTAAACCTTATGAACTGGGGTGTTGAAGGCGAAACCTATACAGAAACTGATGGAACTAAGACTTTCGTAGATGATATTCTGAACGATGCAACACCTGCAACAAAATCCGCTGAGTATGGACTTACCTCTTCTAGCGTTTGCAGAACCGGTATTCCATTTAACCCGATTGATTTCAACGCAATGCTTGAGGTTGCTTCTAATCCGGAGCCATGGTGGAATGCTGAAAAAGGTTACTATGAAGGAAAATACTGGGTTGAGTCTGATGCCAATGGCGGAGAGGATTCTATTTCTCCATACGACAGAGCACCGGTTACTTATCTGACTGCTGAAGAGTCTTCTGCAAAAGCAGAGCTTGGATATGGCGGAACCTGCGAGACACGAGTAAAAGAGCTTGCGCTTCAGTTTATCACAGGTGAGAA
>CAKRKL010000058.1 GCA_934358405.1 uncultured Blautia sp. | reverse complement strand
GGTGTACCGTACTCAGCGATCGGAACACATCCAAGAGCGATAACTGCCTCTGGCATGATCGGCTGTGTAAGCGGGATTCCTGCAATAGCGAAGGATGTTGCATAAATTGGATGAGCATGTACAACAGATCCTACATCCGGTCTCTTCTCATATACTCTCATGTGCATCTTGATCTCAGAAGATGGTTTGAATCCCGGGTTAGCCTGGATAACGTTTCCCTTAGCATCAACCTTACAGATGAACTCTGGAGTCATGAAGCCTTTAGATACACCAGTAGGTGTGCAAAGGAACTCATTGTCATTAAGCTTTACAGAAATGTTACCGTCATTTGCTGCAACCATGTTGCGGTTATAGATTCTTCTTCCGATGTCGCAAATCTGTTTTTTGATTTCGTATTCGTTTACCATGCTTTTTTCCTCCTTAAGCACATTCAGGTACGGTGGATTATGTATTTTATAGTACCGTACCGGGTAACTTTATATAGCTGGACATAGTCAGCCTGTTACTCTTATGGTTATGCTGTAAGTTTACACCATTCCACACAATAAGTCAAGCTGTTTTCGTTGTTTCATGTTGTTTTATGTGGATTTTTTAGCGAATTACTATGTTGTTTTTCGTGGTTTTGTCATTTTTCCACATTTTAAGGGTTTGTTTTCTCCCAGGGCATTACATCTCCCTCTTCCCGAAGATATTCCAGGATTTCAGGAATGCCCTCCTGGGTCTTAGAGTCTACATAAAATATCTTTTTGCAGCCTGCAAGCTGCAGCCAGGATGTGGCAAGCTTCACGTTGGCCTGCGGATTGTTAATCTTTGTAACAATACCGATCACTTCTCTGTTCGCCATACCGGTAATACATGGCGGAAAAAGGCAATATGGCTCTATTGCTGACACCAGAAGCCCTACAACATCCGACTCGTATGTGTATAACGCCAGGGCATGTCCAAGCCCTTTCGTCTGGGCATACTCTCCTGGCGTATCTACGATCACATCAAAATTATTTACATATTGTGTTTTATGATAATGTATTTTTTCTCCGCGCAAGGCCTGAGTCAGAGTTGTCTTCCCAGCTTCGCTGCGGCCAATCAGAACCAGTTTCTTCATATTATATCAGGTCCTTGTTATCGGGCACAAAGTAAAACCAAGCTTATTTCCCACATAGTCCAAAATCGCACTTGTAGATGCTTCCACCTCAGATACAGTACCTGTAATGATAAGGCTTCCACTAAAGCGATCCACAAAGCCCAGTTCAATACCTGACGATTTCATAGCAATATCAGCCATGATAATAGCTGTTTCTGCAGGACTTACGGTCATGATTCCAATAGCTGCCCTTGAATAATCCAAAGACGGATCGAGTCCTAATTTCGTGTAAAGAATCTTATCCGGATTGGCAATAATATGTGCCAGGGAAATCTGTTTGCCTGGTACCAGTTCCTGTACAATGCGCTGCTTCATTTCCGGAGTCATATTATCTGTATATCCCATTTTTCCTCCTAACCGATATTTAAGCGGTTCAGTTATCTGTCTCATCACAATTATACGCCCTTAAATTTTGAGTGTCAACAAGAAGCAACACTATATATTCGCATATGTGTGGTTTTTATGGGTTTTATATGTTGTTTTTATTTGTTTTTTGTTTTTTCTCCATTTTACAGTTGACAGTCTTTTTTCACTCTGTCATACTAAATACAACACAAATATCCATAACCTTTTACAGTTATTCGGATTCTAAAACTTCTTGACAGGAGATGATTTCCATGTATCTTTCCGACATACATACCCACTCTATAGCCAGTGGACACGGCACCAGCTGTACTATCAGCGATATGGCAAAAGCCGCCTCCCGTAAGGGATTAAAATTACTTGGAATCACAGACCATGGGCCAGGCACTCTTGCAGCAGGAACCCCTTCCTATTTTCGCAGTCTTACTTATTCACCACGCAAACGGTTTAATGTAGATTTATTATATGGAATTGAACTGAATATTTTAGATATAAATGGTAAGGTTGATTTAGATCAGATGCTTCTTGAGAAACTGGACTATGCAATTGCCAGCATGCACTACCAGAATTTTCGCCCAGTCAGCAAAGAAGAGAACACCAAAGCTTTCCTTAATGTAATGAAAAATCCTATGGTAAAGATTCTTGGACATATAGATAACCCTCAGTATCCTGTAGACTACGATACAATCATAAGAGCTGCTCAGGAAAACGGAGTTATCCCTGAAATCAATGAAGCATCTCTTGCGCCTTACAGTTATCGAGGTGATACCCGCAGTAATTGCGCTGAAATCTTAAGATGCTGCCGCAAATATCTGGTTCCTCTGGTGTTATCCAGTGACAGTCATGGTGCTGAACATATCGGAGATTTTACTTATGCAGCAGACATTGTCCATCAGGCAATGTTTCCAGAGGGTCTGATTCTGAATAACCAGATTCCCAAATTAAAAATGCTACTGAGCATACGTTAAAGTTCCCCATATTAGCACAAAAAGTTCCTCTGCATTTTAGCAGAAGAACTTTTTTTGTGCCAGCATTCACCAGATATTTACTCAGTATCTTTATTTTTCGTTTTATTCTCTTTTTCATTTTCACGTACTTTTTTCATCAGATCCGCCAGCTCCTGATATTTCCCGGTAACGTAGCCATAATTTTTTCGTTTGTGAGGCAGCTGGCAGTTTGTGCAATCCTTGAACCCCTTTTCGTTATAGCGAAAGTTCCCACCACATTTATCTCCCAACGCATAAAGCGGGCAATAGCAGAAAAGGCAATTAAAATCCTCCGGATCCGCGTCCTTATGACAAGGGAAAAATTCACATTTCTTATGGCTAAAGTAGGAGTATTCCTTATTTTCCCAGTAGTTTTTTTCCATTTTTAATCCCTTTCCTCACACCCAAAAACCTTTTTGGCTCTCATTTTAATTTTTATTGCATAAAAAAATACCGCTTGCGCGGTTTCAAAATTCTCATAATATTTAAGAGGGAGCGACGCTACTTCGGGGTAGAATATGACCCGTTCATATATACGCGGAGGGAACGGTTTCATCCGAAGTAGTATCGCCTGCCATTTAATCTGTATAATTCATCTGAACAGGCGATATTCCATAAAAAATGTCCACTTGTAAAAGCGGACAACATTTCCAGGCTGCGGATTCCCAGAAACTGGTTGTTACACTTTCATCGGAAGTTTAACCTCGCCATACCAAGCAGGTTTCCTGGCTCCAGGATCATAGCTCCTCTCTCCTTCTCATGTATATACACAATGGACTATGAGACTTGCTCCTCTGTTACAGTGACCGGATCGCTCAGGTTTCTCACCTGATTCCCTCTTTCTGCCAGCTAACAGCTACCAGCACTTAATATGTTCAATATGGAATTATACTGACATCATAATACCATCTGCTCCAGCATTTGTCAACCCATGATTTGTTATTTATTTATCAAAATACACCCAAAATACATTTCAAATTTATATGAAAATTCCCGGAGTCCGCCAGGCGGATCCGGGAGAATTCTCGTTCTTATACGAGACGTCTTACAGATGTAATGGTTCTGTATGCAGCATTATCGCTAACCTTAATTCCATCTCTTGAATTGGATGCATGTACGATCTGTCCATTTCCCATATAAATTGCCACATGACCACCATAGCAGATCAGATCGCCTGGCTGTGCATCTGCATAAGATACCTCTGTTCCTGCATTCTGCTGTTCATAAGAGGTTCTGGGAAGACTTACACCAAAGTTCGCATATACGCTCTGTACAAATCCGGAGCAGTCAGCACCACTTGTAAGGCTTGTTCCACCCCATACATACGGATTACCAACAAACTGTGTTGCATAATCTACAACAGAAGAACCTGATCCGGAAGAACTGCTGGATGAGCTGCCAGAGGAACTTTCAGAGGAATCATAATCTACTGTGTTATCACTGTCAATTACATTTCCATATTCATCATATTCATAATCAGAAGAAGAGCTTCCGCTTACAACGTCTCCATCCTCATCATACTGAACATCTGAACCGGAATTATCACCGGACTCTTCGCTGTAATCCTCGCTGTAATCATAGTCCTCATTGCTCTGTGCTTCTTCTGCTTCCTGTGCCGCAGCCGCTGCAGCAGCCGCAGCCTCTGCTTCTGCCTGTCGTCTTGCTTCTTCTTCAGCTGCAATACGTTCCGCTTCAAGCCGCTCAATTTCAGCCTGCTGCTCTACAAGAAGATTTGCATACTCTGTAGCCTGCTGCTGTGCATATGCAATCTCGTTTTCACAATCAGCACTGTTTGCGCGGGTTACATCCAGCTGATACTGAAGATTCGCCTGCTGCGCCTCGTACTCTTCTTTCATTGTTTCAAAATCAGCCTTCTCCTGCTCATACTGATTTTCCAGTTTCTGAACCTCTTCGATAGTTCTTGCATATTTCTGCAGGCTCTCTCTATCCTGCTCATACATCTGCTGTGTATACTCTGCTCTTGTGAGAAGATCTGCAAGATTATCTGCATTCAGCATCATCTGAAACCATGCATTGTTACCGCCTTTTTCATAAAGGTACTGAATACGTTTCTTCATAGAGCTGTACTGTTTATCCTTAGCGTTCTGCGCTTTGGTCAGATCACCTTTGGTTTTCTCAATTTCTGCTTCCTTAGAAGCGATATCATTCTCAAGAGTCTGAATGGAAACCATGACATTAACAAGATCGGAATTCAGGGAATCGATCTGGCTCTCAAGCTGCTGTTTCTGATCCCAGAGAATGCTCATACGCTCATATGTAGCATCTAGCTGCTGGCTTGTCCAAGCCTGTTCTTCTCTTAAGTCACTCTCACGGTCAGCGCTTACGCTTACTGCCTGTGAGCCGCACATTAAAATTGCCAGTGTCAGACATACAATTCTTTTCTTCATGTTTCATCACCCTCATTTTTATTCTTTCATCTAAATAACTCAACTTGTAATATGTTTGCAATATTTCAATCAATCTTGCTACATATTAGCACAGCTTTGCAAAGATTTCAACCCCAAATTGCAATATATTTTAAATTTCTGTAACATTTCGTAATATATTTGTATTCACGCTACAAACCATAAAGAAAGAGGAAACCAGCTTTATGCTGATTTCCTCCAGAAACATGTGCTTTACAGAAATATACTTTAAACAGTTCTTAAAATCATTTACCAAAAAGATCGTAAAGAATTTCATCTGCTGTCATATTATAATATCCATCCGGGTCAGAAAGAGTGCTTCTATTCCATCTCAAATAATTACCATTACGGATATAGTTTCCGCTGGATGTATGGTACTCAAATTTACTGTAGCCGGAATACTGAGACATGTATTTCTTTGCCAGTGCTACTGCCTGACTGGAATAATTTCCTGTTGGTGTAGTCGTTCCTGAAATCTGGACACCGGCCTGCGGAGTAGAGTGTACAATCACAACGCTCTTATCGCTGCACTGTCCGATTACGATCCAGGTATGGCCTATATTGTAACCCACATCTCCTGGCTTCAGAGTCCATCCGGCCTTTGACAAATCTGCCTGATCCAAGATAGTTCCCCAGCCCTTACTCTTATAATAGCTTCCGATTTCACCGGATACCACTGTATATCCGGAACCAACGCCGGACTTCGTCTGCATTACCTGATAAGCGGACCAGCCAACAAAACCGGAACAGTCAAAGCCCTTCGCTCTGCTAGAAACAGAAAGATCGCGATAATTGTGATAATCATATCCTGATGGATTAGACAGCCACTTATTATACCAGTCTGTCATAGTGGAACTGATTCCCTTTCTGGTAGAATCATTCCAGCCGCCTCCCCATACATAAAGGGCCTTTCCAACCGGCTGCAGTGCGCCTGCAAGATAATTCTTAATAGTCTTGCGGCCTGTATTTCCGCTAGGTGACGGATCATCCTTCTTCTCACCAAGGCAAATGCCAGAGCTTGAAAACTCGTATTTCTTGCCGTCAACAGTCTGAACGCCTGTATACATTGCTCCCGTGGACGGGTCAAAATAATACTTGGTTCCCTTACTCTTATTCTCTACCCAGCCTGTTGCCATAACACCAGAGCCTTTATAGAAGTAATAAGTAACGCCATTAATCTTCTTAAAGCCTGTGGCCATAATTCCATTGGTCGAGGTCGAAGATGTCTTCTGGAAGTATCTCTTTGCTCCTGAAGAGCTTGTAAGCCATCCGGTAGCCATAATTCCGGTCTTTGAGAAATAGCGGGTATTGCCCTTGCTGTCCTTCACAAAGCCTGTGGCTGCAACACCAGACTTGGAATAGAAGTAATAAGTCTTATTTCCAAGCTTCGCCCATTTTGTCTTCATATATCCGGTAGATGGATCAAAATAACGTCTCTGGCCCTTGGAGTTAGAAAGCCATCCGGTTACCATAACACCAGCCTTGCTGGTAAAATAACGTTTTTTGCCATTTCCCACTTTTGCCCAGCCCTTTAACTGGACGCCAGTCTTCTTATTAAAGTAGTATTTCTTGCCATTCAGAGTCAGCCATCCCTTATGCTTCTTTCCATTGGAATCGTAGTAGTAGGTCTTTCCATTCGTAGTATAAAAGCCTGTTTTCTTAGCTGCCTGGACATTCTTAGCCGTGGCATGACATGTAAAACCAGCCGCCATAACCATCACCAGTAACAGAAGTGTCCACCATCTGAATTTTTTAATTCTGCTTTGCATGCTTACCTTCCTTTTTTAATTTAATAATTAATATGTATCCGTGCAAGTTTTTACAAAGTTGTTACAGTTTTATGTAGTTCATTATAGTACAGAAACCTTATTCCGTCAACATCAAAGTATAACTCTGTAAAATTTATACAACATTTTTGCCGGATTTTTTTACAAAAAGAAGACAGTCTCCGTATTCTGCAGAAACTGTCTCTTAAGCTATCAGTTTATTTATTTTTTCTTGGCTGAAAGTCTCACTATTCAAAAAAGACTACAGCAGCTAATCAAAGCAGAGTTTTTCTTAACTCTTCACCGCTCAAAGCACTTAAATAAGCAGGTGCTACATCAAATACTGTCTTGCAGCCCTTCTGCCCTTCCTGATTCATGCGATATGCTGCTCTTGCATATGCGATGATTACGGAGGAAGTAAATTCCGGATTAGAATCCAGCTTCAGGCTGTACTCAATCACATGATTGTTTTCATCATTCCAGCCTGTTTTTCCGCTTCGGATCACAAATCCACCATGAGGGATACCGCTATGATCGCGTTTTAATTCTTCCTCAGAAATAAAATGTACGGTGGTATCATACTCATCAAAGTAGTTCGGCATGGTCTTAATTTCATTCTCGATTCTTGCAAGATCAGCCCCCTCCTCTGCTACAACAAAGCACTCTCTTGTATGCTTTTCTCTTGTAGTAAGCTTAGGATTCTCACCGTTTCGTACAGCCTCCAGGGCAGCCTCTACAGGAATTGTATACTGTTTGCCGTCTTTTACGCCATCAATACGGCGGATTGCATCAGAATGTCCCTGGCTTACGCCTTTTCCCCAAAAAGTATAATTCTCGCCATTTGTCAGAATCGTACTTGCATACATGCGGTTCAGAGAGAACATTCCAGGATCCCAGCCTACAGAAATAATCCCTACATGACCATTCTCTGTGGCAGCTTTATCTACGTTTGCAAAATGCTCCGGAATTCTCTTATGTGTGTCAAAGCTGTCCACTACATTAAACCACTGCGCATATTTCGGAGTCTGCTGTGGAAGATCGGTAGCACTTCCGCCGCAAAGAATCATAACATCGATCTGTCCCTTCATCTTCTCCACATCATCTACAGAATATACCTTAGCTGTCTTAGTCAAAATCTCAACAGTTTCCGGAGCGCGGCGGGTAAATACTCCCACCAGTTCCATATCAGGATTATGTTTAATTGCACATTCTACGCCACGTCCCAGGTTTCCATAACCCAGAATACCAATACGAATACTCATTCTCTGATTCCTCCTATGCCACCGCAAGTCAAATATTCTGTTTCTTTTTTCAGATAGAAGCGATTGCGGCAATTCTATTTCACGCTTTAACAGTTTAATACGAGCCAGTCATGTTGTCAATTATTTTTTAGCAATTGTCCGGAAATAAAATTAATTAAAAAATATCATCAGCAACAAATCACGCCGCTTCCGGGGCAGCACATTCCGCAAAGGGCATTGGCCAGACAAAGCTTCAGACACATATCATCTCCGGCCATTGGCATACCTCCGAAAGGTCCCTGCTGCGTTTCGTACCAGCTTCCGCCGCCTTCCATACGATTCAGAAGTATACGATACTGCTGGTTATTCGGTTCCAGCCGCACAGCTTCACGGATCATCTCCAGTGCCTTCACATTATTGCCCATTCCCATGTTCGCCATAGAAGAAATGTAATACCACTCTCCATTCCTCTGCGAGAGAGAATTCAGCACATTCATTGCCTCCTGATAATGTCCGCTCTGAACAAAATTAGCAGCTGCCCGCCTGCGAACACTCTCCTCATCCTCATAAGAATTCTGACGCTGCTGGCTGCCAAAACCTCCAAAACCACCATATCGACCTGAGGAACCATCTGTACTTCCATACTCACGTTCCTTCATAATCTGTTCGTATGCCTGCTGAACCTCTTTAAATTTCTCCTCCGCCTGATCTTTATTTGGATTATTAATATTTGCATCCGGATGGTATTTCCGGCTTAATCTTCTATATGCCTTTTTTATCTCATCGTCTGTCGCATTTCTGGAAACTCCCAGTACGCTATATGGATCTAACATGCTCTTTCTCCCGTTCTTCCCTGCGTTTTTTACTCACTTCCTCAAAGCGGCACCAAACACCGGAGTATAAAATGTTCCGAAGAATATCCCCATATTTTATAATAGGAAGCTTCTCGAATTCTCTGCAGGTTTCCGCCATCATCATAAGCAGAATCTGACGTACTTCCTCTTCAAACCCTTCCATTGTATATTTTTGTGCGAAAGGATTGTAATCTTCATTTTTCATATCCTCTTCCACATCATCATATGCATCCAGAAGATAGATAAATTTTCCCAGATAAAACCCTATCCTGCGAAGGCTTTTCTCCCATTCATCTTGTTTATAAGCAAAAATTTCTTCCATAATATGCCCGAAAATCCCGGACATTCTGTCTATATCTGTCTCTCCTGCCTTCTCAAGCTGCCCAAGTTCATCTAAGAGTTCTACAATCCTCTTTGCCTTATGGGGATACAGCTTAAGAAGACGGTTATTTTTCCCCTCAAGAAGCTTGGCATAGCCAAGCTTTACATATTTCCTGTCATCCTTCCAGTCATCCAGACATTTATAATAGGTCAGAAGAATATTCATATCTGCGCCATATTCTGTAATTTTATTTTTTCTTATAGGCTGCTTTTTCACCGGATGAAGAATGCAGCGAGTAGTACCCTTACAGGTTTTCGGCTCATAAAGTCCGGATAGAAGCAGAATCACAAAGGTCATATCGTAGCTCAATGTAATCTGACCGGCAACTCCATATTTCTCTCTCAGTTCCCTGCATAGTCCGCAATAAAAAGATCGATACAGATCAAAATCCTTCATTTTAATTTCCGGCTTGTTCATTACAATATAACCAAACATATCAGCGCCTCTTTATAAATTTAGTATGACACTTAGGACATTCAATCTCAACTTTTTTAAAGCCTCCCCTTGGGATACGGATTTTCTGACCGCAGCCCGGACAGCTGTAAATATGATAATCCTTGCGCTGACCCATCATGCGCTTTTCTTTCTGGAACCAGGCTCTGTATTTTGCAGTAACAGAAAGATATTTCTGGTTTTCTGCATAACGCCTGGAAATATTTTTGGAAAAAATCCTAAAATAAGTATAAACAAGAGCTGCCATTCCCAAAATATCCAGAAATGCACCAATTCCGTTTCTTGTTCCCGTAAACAGGGTCAGCACAATTGCCCCCAGTGCTATTCCCATAGTAAATTTCGAAAACTGATCAACACCATATCGTCCTTGCATAAATCGAATAAATTTTTCTCTCAATCAAATACCTTCTTTCTTATTAAATCATCTGTCATTGTAAAGCTGTTGGGGAACAAAAGCCCCCAACTGTGATAATAGCTACCATTGTAGCACACAATACTTCAATTTACCAGCATTTCCAAAGCCACTCAGAAAAAGTCACAGAAATTTCATAAAAATACAGCCCCGGATTCTGCATCTGCAAAGCCCGGGGCCAGTATGATTTTCTGTTTATTTATTAGTAGCTGCCATCACATGTATGTCAATCAGATTTGCTTTAATAAGAGCTGGACGAATCGCATTGTAAAGTATTACAACAAGAATTGTAGATACAATCGCATTCACAAAGGTGGCTCCTGCGCTTAATTTTGCAAGAATGCTTGCAACCTCCTGTGGTTGTCCCAAAATGTACTGTTTGTAAAAATATCCAACAATGGGATCTGCAATTACATTAAATGCAAGACCGGCAACAGAAGCAATGAGACTCCATTTAAAAACATATTTCTTATCATTTGTCTCATTGATTTTGGCAAGCTTATGTGCAACCAGACCGGTAATCAGGCCGATGCAAAGCTTAAGCACAAATGTTTTCGGTGCTCCTGTAATATAAACCGGGTCCATAAGGTCTGCAATAGTCATTCCAATTGCTCCTGCAAGACCTCCGTACCAGCCTCCAAGAAGCAATGCCCCAAGTACGCAGAACGTATTTCCAATGTGAAGGGAAGTTGCATCTCCACCTGGTACCGGTATCTTAATCTGTAAAAAAGTAAAAGATACATAGCAAAGCGCTGCAAGAAGAGCTGTTTCTGCAAGTTTCATAACTGTAGTATTCTGTTTGTTCATAGCTTTTCCGCCTTTCCCGGAACAATTCCTGTTCCTTTACAGTATCTTACTCATATGCTGTCATTTCGCCAATAGCCAATTTCAAACTTTTTCAAAGGGTCAGTTTGCGAAAACAGTCCACTGCAAGAAAAAAGGAGGGACTAAAGTCCCTCCTGAAATAACCTGCTTATTCAGCTTCATCCTCAATCATCTCTTCGGAATCATCTCCTACTGCATCAGCTCCATCGTCATTAACAACTGTATCGTTGTAATCTGCGCTGTCTGTTATCTCTCCATAGAGATTCTCGAAGAATTTCATAGTATCTTTGTATAAGGTCTCTTTATCCTCGTCAGATACATCTGTGCCAAGAATATCAATATCTTCAACAGATACGCCATCATCAATCACATCAATGCCAAAAAGCTTCTTCAGCTGTTCATCCAGCATATTCAGCTCAGGAGTCATATATTTCTCTGTACCGTCCGCTGAATAATTAACAGCTCCATTACCCAGAATTCCAAGATATTTCTGAAGTACTTTAATGGAAAGCTTATTCGCAGTATCATAATCCAGTGTTACAAATGCTACCGCATCATCTCCCATAACCTGGTGAAGGGCATCTGCATCTCCTTCATATTCACCCTTACAGAAAGTCTTGGCTTTTTCAAATTTTGCTTTAGCATCGTCGTCCAGGAAATCTGTATTCAGCTGGGAAATATCTGTAATCTCGGCAGCTCCCGTTTCATCTGTTCCATCCGTAGAATCACCATCTGTATTCTCATCTGTTGCATTACTCTCTGTGGAATCATCTCCTGCCGGATACTCTTCCATGTTTTCGCTGTTATCATCGGAATCATCGGTCTCTTCTGCAAGTCCCGGATCTTCAGTAGAACCCTCAATTACATTATCGCCCAGAGCACTCTGATCTACATTATTAATAATGCTGTCCGGATCTTCCTCAGACTCGTCTTCACTTTCATCTGTGCTCTCATCTGCCTGACCGGTTACGTTATCATTTACACGCTCCAGGGTCTCCTGCATTTCAGAATAATCGTAATTCTGCTGTGAGATCTGAAGGAGCAGATTCACAATGGTATTCAGTTCATCATCTGTAAGTGATACATTGTTGTTATTAGAGATATTTACAACAATGTTGTAAATGTCATCTGAATTCTGTACATTGTCTGCGATTACCTGCATCTTCGCCTGGTTAATAACTGTAGTCGCATCATTCTGTCCTACGGAATCAGCAAGATTGCCTGTAACTACCATTTCTTCGGTGGCAAGCTCTTTCTTAGTCTCGTCAAGCTTCTCGCCGCTGGCCTTCTCATATGCCATCTGAATACCAGTCAGTGCACCTGTACCGGATACCTCGAATGGGCAGGCAGCTACAACTTCACAGTTAGTCACACCTGATGTAGAAAGAGAGCTTGCAATCATATTACAGGTAACCCAGTTCAGGTTAGCTGTACGAACCTTGATACCACCGGATGTGGTAGGCTTCACATAAGCACAGCTTACTGTTCTGGTACCAATCTGCTCAATAGGAACATAGGAGCTTAAATGATCTCTCTC
>CAKRKL010000057.1 GCA_934358405.1 uncultured Blautia sp. | reverse complement strand
GTGTTTGATTTTAATAAACCAAAAATCGAAATTACCGAGATATCTGAAGATAAAAAATTTGGAAGATTCGTTGTAGAGCCTCTTGAGAGAGGTTACGGTACGACACTTGGCAATTCTCTTAGAAGAATTATGCTGTCCTCCCTGCCGGGAGCAGCAGTAAGTCAGGTTAAGATTGACGGTGTTCTTCACGAATTCAGCTCAATTCCGGGCGTTAAAGAAGACGTGACAGAGATCATCATGAATCTGAAGAGTCTTGCAATCAAGAATAACAGTACTGACAATGAGCCGAAAACTGCATACATTGAGTGTGAAGGTAAAGGCGTTGTAACAGCTGCTGATATTCAGGCAGACCAGGATATCGAGATTATGAATCCGGATCAGGTAATCGCTACCTTAAATGGCGGTAAGGACTGCAGACTTGCAATGGAACTTACCATTACAAAGGGACGCGGATACGTAAGTGCGGATAAGGGCAAATCTGATGACATGCCGATCGGTGTGATCGCAGTTGATGCGATTTACAGTCCGGTTGACAGAGTCAACATGGTTGTGCAGAATACACGTGTAGGTCAGGTGACTGACTTTGATAAGCTGACACTTGATGTATACACAAATGGTACCCTTGATCCTGACGAGGCAGTAAGCCTTGCAGCAAAGGTATTAAGCGAGCATTTAAGCCTTTTCATTGATCTTTCCGAGAATGCAAAGACCGCTGAGGTTATGATCGAGAAAGAAGACAATGAAAAAGAAAAAGTTCTTGAAATGAGCATTGATGAGCTTGAACTCTCCGTACGTTCTTATAACTGTCTGAAGAGAGCCGGTATCAATACAGTTGAAGAGCTTTGCAACAAGACTTCTGACGACATGATGAAAGTACGTAACCTTGGACGTAAGTCTTTAGAGGAAGTACTTGCCAAGTTGAAAGAGCTGGGCTTACAGCTTCAGCCTACAGAGGAGTAAGAACCACTGCTTTACAGTGATTGCAAGGACATTTTTAAGTAGCTGCGGTGTACGACAGTTACTTTCGTAAGCATATTACAGTGGGAATTTGCTAAGCAGCAGTCCAGTAAGACCGAACAAGCGTGGACTGCTGTCCCACAGATGGAGGAAAATTTAAATGGCAAAATATAGAAAATTAAGCAGAACAGCTGACCAGAGAAAAGCTCTGTTAAGAAACCAGGTAACTAATCTGTTATACAACGGAAAAATCGTTACAACAGAAGCTAAAGCAAAAGAGATCCGCAAAATTGCTGAGGGTCTTGTAGCTATGGCAGTTCGCGAGAAAGACAACTTTGAAACTGTTACTGTAACAGCTAAGGTTGCAAGAAAAGATGCTGAAGGCAAGAGAGTAAAAGAAGTTGTAGACGGTAAGAAGAAAACTGTTTACGATGAAGTTGAGAAGCAGATCACAAAAGATGCTCCATCCAGACTTCATGCTCGTCGTCAGATGATGAAAGTGTTCTACCCGGTTAAAGAAGTTCCGGCTAAGGGCGCTGGCAAGAAGAAAAACACTAAAGAAGTAGATATGGTTAAGAAAATGTTCGAGGAGATCGCACCAAAATACGCTAACCGTAACGGTGGATACACCAGAATCGTTAAGATTGGACAGCGTAAAGGTGATGGCGCTATGGAAGTGCTCATCGAGCTGGTTTAATTCGAAACTGAATTACTGATCATATTAAAAGAGATATTTACGTTTCGTAGATATCTCTTTTTTTTCTATGGGGGCATTTGTGAAACGAATTATATTATTAATTGAGATCTGTTTAGCTGCTTTTATTCTCACTGGTTCTTCTGGATACACAGTGGAAAAAGAAATTCCTGTGAATACGCCGGAATTTAACTGGGAAAATTACAATATCATAACTCACGCATTGGGAGGACTTGATGGTTTCACATATTTGAATTCCCGTGAAAGCTTTATCAATTACTATGACAAAGGGTGCCGGCTTTTTGAAGTAGATCTTTCTTTGACCAGCGACGGAGTATGGGTGTGCCGTCACAATTGGAAAGAATCTATGGGGCAATGGGAGGGTGACAAGAAGAAGGTATTATCTTCTGAAGAATTTCTGAATACACCTATTTATGGAAAATACACGCCGCTGTCCTTTAAAGAGCTTCTGATGCTTTTGGATGAATATCCGGATGCATTTGTGCTTCTGGATTCCAAACAGTATTCAGTACGTAATTACCAGAGAACCCTGGAGGATTATGCCAAGTACCGTGAAATTGCAATACAATCTGGGCTGGAGCATACCCTGGATCAGATTATTCCGGAATTGTATAATCCTGCCATGTATTCCGGAGCTTCGACTTTGTACAGGTTTCCGGCTTATCTTTATTCCCTTTGGCAGGAATACTCTATGGAGGAACTGGAGGACATTGCAGACTTCTGCCAGACTAACAAAATTCAGGCGGTGAGTTTATACTGGGAGTACTGGTCAGAAGAAATACAGAAAATTTTTGACGAACGAGACATTTTGGTATATATTTATACCATAAATGATGAAGAAAAAGCCAGAGAATATTTGAATGGAGGAGTAAAAGGCATTTGCACCGATACTCTGATTTCAGAAAATCTGGAACAGTAATTTTATCACAAACGAATATAACACTTGAAAAAGGATTAGGATACACATGAATATTAGAACAATGGCTGCTGTGTGGGCAGCGAAAATTGCAGGCTTTATCTGCAGGAAAATGGGTCGCCAGGGTGTTACCTGGGCCGGTAAGATCGCACTGAAGATAAATCCCCATATTCTGAATGATCTTTCTTCACAGGTTCGGGAGAAAATCTTTGTAACCTGCGGGACCAATGGAAAAACAACAACAAACAATATGCTTTGCGCAGCACTGGAAAAAGAAGGAAAAAAGGTGGTATGCAATCATACCGGTTCTAACATGCTAAACGGCGTTGTAGCTGCTTTTGTTCTTGCTGCAGGACCTACAGGTAAGCTGGATGCAGATTACGCCTGTATTGAAGTTGATGAAGCTTCTACAAGGCACGTTTTTCCAGGCTTGAAGCCAGACTATATGCTTCTTACCAATCTGTTTCGAGACCAGCTGGACCGCTACGGAGAAATTGACATTACCATGAATATTCTGGAAGAGATGATTCGTTCCGTTTCCAAGCTGCAGGTAATCGTCAATGCTGATGATGCTCTTTCTGCATATCTTGCTATGGACAGCGGTAATCCGTACATTACCTATGGAATCAGCAAGCCTGTTCAGAAAAGTGCTGCAAATGAAATACGTGAGGGCCGTTTCTGCAAGAAATGCGGTGCGAAACTGGAATACAGCTTCTATCATTACAGTCAGCTTGGAGATTACCGATGTCCATCCTGTGGCTTTGCAAGACCAGCTATTCAATATGACGCCTGTGATGTGAAGGTGGGAGACCAGCTTTCTTTTCAGGTGGAGGACAAGCGCCTTACAGCCAATTACAAGGGCTTCTACAATGTATATAACATTTTGGCTGCCTATGCAGGTCTTCGCACAGCCGGTTTTTCGGGAGAGCATTTTCAGGATATGTTAAATCAGTTTAACCCGGAGAACGGCCGTATGGAGCAATTCCGCATCAAGGGTACAGGCGTAATGCTGAACCTTGCTAAGAATCCGGCGGGCTTCAACCAGAATATTTCAGCAGTAATGCAGGACAAATCACAAAAAGATATTATCATAACCATTAACGATAATGCCCAGGACGGAACAGATATTTCCTGGCTCTGGGATGTGGATTTTGATCTACTCGGGGATGAGAGCATACATTCCATTACGGTTAGCGGAATACGTTGCCAGGACATGCGCTTACGCATGAAATATGTGGACATTCCGGTGCTTTTGGAGGAGGATGTGGAAACTGCTATTCGAAAGCGAATCGCAGATGGTGTAGGAAACCTTTATGTTCTTGTAAACTATACTGCGTTGTTTGGCACCCATAATATACTTAAGAAAATGGAGGGAGAAAAGGAATGAAACTGACAATCGGACATTTATATCCTGATCTCCTGAATCTGTACGGAGACAGAGGCAATATTCAGTGCCTGATGCGACGCTGCCAGTGGCGCGGAATTGAGGCAGAAACAATTGCATTTGAATTAGGTGACAAAATAGATTTTTCCAGATTGGACATTGTGCTTCTGGGTGGAGGCTCAGACAGGGAACAGATGCTGGTCTGCGAGAAGCTGAAAGAGATCCAGCCAGATTTCAAGAAATATGTAGAAGAGGGAGGCGTGGTAATTGCCATTTGCGGTGGTTATCAGCTCCTTGGAAAATACTACAGGACAGATCAGGGAACCATCACGGGTCTTGACCTGGTGGATCTTTATACCGAACAGGGAGAGGGACGTCTGATCAGTAATATTGTCCTGAAAAGTGATCTTTTTGATATGCCGGTAGTAGGCTTTGAAAATCACGGAGGAAGAACCTGCATTAATAACTGCAAGCCTCTTGGAAAGGTTCTGTACGGCTCAGGAAACGATGGTAAAACAGGCTATGAGGGCGTAGTGTATAAGAATGTGATCGGAACCTATCTTCACGGTCCGCTGCTTCCTAAGAATCCGCAGCTGGCAGACTGGCTGATTGCTCATGCACTTGAGAAAAAATACGGAAAAACAATAGAGCTTGCTTCTCTTGATGATACAGAAGAGAAGGCAGCAAATGATTATGTATACCACAGATTTGTAAAAGAAAACTGACAGAAATATTACAGACCGATAAAAAATAAGGGGAACGATATGGCAAAATCAATGAATCAAAAAGCAAAAATCCTTTATCTCGAAAAAATTCTTCATGGAACTGATGAGACTCATCCATGCACTATGCAGGAAATTCTCGGAAGACTTCAGGAATATGGGATAAGTGCAGAGCGAAAAAGTATCTATGATGACATGGAAGTCTTAAGAGACTTTGGCATGGACATTAAGTTTAAAAGAGGAAAATCAACAGGCTATTATGTAATCGGATCAAAAGCAGTACAGACTGATAATAGTGATGAAGTAAAGCAGCAGGCTGTGGAAACAGCGGTTAAGGAAATGCCGGAAACCCTGGCGGCACAGAAAAGCTCCAGACCAGAGTGGCTTCTTCCTTTTTCTGATTCTGAGGACGACAAACCAATAAAGCTTCTGTGTAGCAGCAAGAGAAAAGAAGAGGTAATGTCAGTACTTGGAAATCGTGCTCTGTACAAAGAAAAAGAGTCTAATTCCTTTACAGCAGCAGTATATGTGGAAGAGACACCACAGTTTTTTGGCTGGCTTGCAGGACTGGGACGTGACGCTGTGATCGTGAAGCCAAAAAGGGCAGTACAGGCATACCGTGATTACCTGAAGGGAATTTTGAAAGAATATAAATAATGAAAGAAAGGACTTTTCAATGAAAAAGCAAATTGCAGGAATTCTTACAGGACTTCTTGTTTGCAGTGCTTTTTTCGCCGGCTGTGGCAAGAACGAAGCTACGAAGGCAGTAAAAGAAAGCGTTGAGACAGAAAAGGAAGGAAACGGAGAGTCTACAGAAGCAGAAGAGAAAAAAGATCAGGAAAAAAAATCCGATACAAAAGAAAACGATGGAAGCCAAGAGGCGAATACTGCTGAAGCTCAGATTCCTGAAGTGATTCTGGATAAGATTGGAATTTTGCTGCCCGAAGAAAAAAGTGATATTAATGGCAGCTTAGAGCGTACTGAGCTGAAAAACCGCTTTGAGGAGAACGGTTATGATGCAGCTATCTGTTTTGCAAAAGAAGATGCAGATACCCAGATCAGCCAGATTCGGGAATTACTGCAGGATGAGAACCTGAAGGCACTGGTAATTTCTCCTGTGGATCCTTATGCACTGTCTGATGTGCTGGAAGAAGCTTCGGAACAATCTGTTCCCGTAATAGATTATGATAAGCTTATTATGGATACAGACAAGATCAAATATTATGTGACATTTGATACTCGCTCCATAGGAAATGAAATTGCAAAGAATATTATCAAGCAGGAAGAGCTTGATAAAGTCCGGGAAGACAGAGGATGCCGTACCATTGAATTTCTCATGGGATCGCCGGATGATGAGGCTTCCCTGTTTCTGTTTAATGGAATTATGGAAGGTCTGGAGGAATACATAGAAGACGGTACATTAGTGTGTCGCTCTGGTAAGGCTACCTTTGATGAGACGGGAATAATGGATACAAATACAGCTTCTGCTATGAAACAGCTTACCTCTGTAATCAATGAATTCTATTCAGTTGAAAAGACTCCGGATATTATCTGTACAGCTTCTGATATGTTTGCTCTGGCTGCAATGGATATTCTGGAACAAAAGGAGATTTACCCGGGAGACGAGAACTGGCCTCTCATTACAGGGGTAAATGCAGATGCGGACGCTGTGAAGTGTATTGCAGAGGGTAAAATGGGATTTACTGTGATGATGGACAGAAGAGATCTTGCAGAAGCCTGTGTAACGCTTGTGAACACTTATCTGAAGGGGGAGGATGTGGAAGTAAGCAACTACTCACAGTATGACAATGGTGTGAAAATTATCGGCACGGTGACCTGCGGCGGTGACCTTATTGACAAGGATAATTATCAGATCCTTGTAGACAACGGATTCTATCTGGCTGAAATGATTGCACCGGATGTCTCCCCTTCTCCCACACCTACACCAAAGGATACTCCGGAGATTACCACGGAAGAAGTTCCGTCTGTAAAAAAAGAACTGTGAAAAATAAAAATATCCTGTACAAATCATACGGAATCAGATACGTAAATGATTTGACAGGATATTTTTTATACCTTAACGGAAGGTAAGAGAATCATCGGTCATGGAGTCGATGATAGCAAGAGATTCCAGTCGGACACCCATATCACGAATCTGCTGTCCGCCCTGCTGGAAACCTTTCTCGATTACAATTCCTGCGCCCTCAAGAGTGGCGCCTGACTTCTTCACAATATCGATCAGACCAAGAAGTGCGCAGCCGTTGGCAAGAAAATCATCAATCAGAAGTACATGATCCTCAGGTCCAAGGAATTTCTTGGAAAGAATAACATCATATACCTTCTTATGAGTGAAGGATTCAATTTTGGTACAGTACATTTCACCGTCCAGATTCACACTCTGGGACTTCTTGGCGAATACTACCGGAACATGGAAATACTGGGCTGCAATACAGGCAATACCGATACCGGAAGCTTCGATAGTAAGAATTTTGGTAATGGGACAATCTGAAAAACGTGCTTTAAATTCTTTTCCGATTTCATTAATCAGATCAATGTCCATCTGGTGATTGAGAAAGCTGTCTACTTTCAGGATATTACCTGGCTTCACAACGCCATCTTTCAGAATTCGATCTTTTAAAAGCTGCATGGCTCAATTCTCCTTTTCGATTTGCTTCGACTGATTTTTAATATTTCTATGATACGACATTATCAGAAGAAGTGCAATTATTTTTGACAAAAAAATACAAAATATCTATAATAAACTTAATAATAGCTTAGGAGATGAAAATAAAATGAAAGAATATGAAGTAATTTGGGAAATTTTTAATAAGTGTCCAAGAAATCAGATGCGGGATGTATTTGTAGAAGAACTTGAACTGGAGGATCCGGAGGAATATGTAAAAGAAAAATTTAAAGGTGGGGAAGTATCCTACGAAAAAACAGTTCTTGATGACGGAACCCTTGTATTTGATATTCAGACATCGCAGATCAGGCAGAGATGCTCGTTTACAGAAATATAATTATATTTTTGAGAAATAGTGCATAATCAGTCAAATTATGATATAATAATAAAATGTGCTTCAAAGGAAATACTGACAGGTGATTACAGGAGGATGACATGATCGAGGAGAGCAACCATACCCATACACATGAAGATGGGGAGACACATATTCATACCCATGTTCTGGAAGATGGCACTACAGTCACCCATTCCCACAAAGAACACGGACATCATCACAGTCATGCACAGACGAAGGCCGTATTAAACCGCCTTTCCAGAGCAATCGGACATATGGAATCCATCAAACGTATGGTGGAGGATGGCCGCGACTGCAGCGAGGTTCTGATTCAGCTTTCCGCAGTGAAGTCTGCTATTAATAATACAGGCAAGATTATTTTACAGGATCATATTGAACACTGTATTGTAGATGCAGTAGAGCATGGTGATAAAGAAGCACTTAAGGAACTGGAACGTGCAATTGACAGATTTATGAAATAATATAGCTGGGAAGATACTGAACAGTTGCAAATAGATTCTGAAATATAAGGAAAAGGAGATATAGAAATGGCAAAAGAATGTGACAGCAAGACTTGTGACAAAACAAGCTGTGAAGGCTGCAGCAGCAAGAAAAATCCACAGAGCATGCAGGCTGCTATGAATGCATCCTCCAATGTTAAGCATGTGATTGGCATTGTAAGCGGTAAAGGTGGCGTTGGCAAATCCTTTGTTACAGCTTCTCTGGCAAACCAGATGGCAAAGAAAGGCTGCAAGGTAGGCATCCTGGATGCTGATATTACAGGACCGTCTATTCCGAAAATGTACGGACTGAAGGGTGCTGCCCAGGCAAATGACAGTGGCATTTTCCCAATGGAGACCAAAAACGGAATCAAGGTAATGTCTGTTAACCTGCTTCTTCCAACTGAGGATACACCGGTTATCTGGAGAGGACCTATTCTTGGAAATATGGTAAAGCAGTTTTGGACAGATGTAATCTGGGGTGATGTAGATTATCTCTTTGTGGACATGCCTCCGGGAACTGGCGATGTTCCGCTGACTGTATTCCAGTCCCTTCCGATTGAGGGAATCGTGATCGTAACCTCTCCTCAGGATCTGGTAAGCATGATCGTGAAGAAGGCTTACAATATGGCTGGAATGATGAATGTGCCGGTTTTAGGACTTGTGGAGAACTACAGCTATGTGAAATGTCCGGATTGCGGTAAGGAACTGAAGGTATTTGGTGAGAGCCACATTGATGAGATTGCAGCATCCTTAAATGTTCCGGTACTTGGCAAGATGCCAATCGACCCGACCTATGCAGCCAAGGTAGATGAAGGTGCATTCGATGAGATTGATAACCCGTACATCGAGGCAGCAGAGGCTGTTATGCCTCAGTAAAGAAATACGAAAGCTATAGCAAATAAAAAAGATTCTGTGTAGAAACAAGACGTAACCTCCTGTTTTTACCAGAATCTTTTTCTTTTATTTATTTCTTACTGCGGTAAGCCTCGGCCTCCCAATGTGTGATGAAATATGTAATATCATCTGTCATCTGCAGAGGACCGCCAAAGCTTTCGGCATATACAGCAAGCTTGATAGCATCTTTAGCCAGAAGCTGAGCCTTGGCAGCTTTGCCTTTATCATCCTCCATAATAAACGCACCAACATCCTGAACCAGAATTAATCTTGGTTCCTTATCGTTTTTGGTCATGAACGCATCCAGTGCTTCCTTCGCCTGATCTATGTTCTCAACAAATAAAGGATACGGGCCGCAATATACAATGTGATCAGGAGTGAAAGGCTTCAGAAGCGGTGCAGCAGTCTCCTTATTTTTTACGAAGTTATCAGCTTCAGCGGCCGGAACAACCTCCACCGCATGTCCAAGTAACTGGGAAAGCTTCTGTGCAGCAGCTTCTTTTTCCGGTGTAACAGCATCAGTTACGTCGGCTGTTCTTTTTACCTGTTTTTCAAGCTTGGAGATCACGCCGTCAAATAAAACGCCAATCTCTTCTACTGTATTGGCGGCAACGAAAATGCCATGATTCTGAAGCAGGAGAACCTGAACATCTTTTCCAAATTCTTCTTTGTAAGCATTCATTTTCTCGTAACAAATACGTGCAAGTGTGTATCCCGGTTTGCAGATGTCGATCCAGAGAACTTCGTTTCCAAGAAGCTGCCTGGAAAGTGCACTTGCGCCTTTACCACATGTCAGACCATTTACAAGTGTAGGATGAACATGCAGCACATAGGTGTAGGCAAATAAATTGTGAAGTAAGGCCTCTACACTTGGACGCTTTGTTTTATCTGCATCTGTTACTGCAGCCATTACATCTGCAAGATATGCAGCTTCACGCTCTGTGTCATTTCCCGGATATTCTGTTTTCATGATTTCGTTGAGACGTGCACGGCTCATTTCCACGAATTCTTCTGCCTTGATTGTGGCAAGCTGTGTACCGGAACCCTTTACATACAGGGTGGTGTCATTCTTTACAGAAGTATTTCCGCCTCCTGCAAGAACATAAGCGGGATTGCTGCCGTAAGTGTTTGACATTTTTACTAAAGTTGAAAGATCCATAAGTTAAATACCTCCATTATTATTGCAATAATTTAACCAAAGCTACAAAGCTGTTATCTGGTTATATGCAAGCAGCAAGACAGATTGTGAATATCTGCCTGCTATATTTACATTGTACATGATATAGCAGTATTTAGCTATCAAAATATGCTAAAAAACAGTATTTATTGCATTTTTGGCAGAAAAATAGTCGAAAAACTTCTGGGCGGCCTGTGATAAAGGCAGGTTTTCGTGATATACCAGTGCCAATTGTCTGGGCGGAAGCTGTTGCTTTAAGGTAACCTGCATCAGGGAAGCCTCCTGTCCATGTAAAGAAGCCAGCATATAATCGGGAACACAGGCAATTCCAAGACCAATGCGGGCCAGATCAATAAGCAGATCATTGCTGTTAAGCTCAACCTCAGAAATCAGGTTCTGTTTGTGTGCTGCGAAAAACTGATGAAGATATTCGCTTGTTGTGCTTTTGGATGAAAGTGTGAGAAGAGGATATTCCATTAGCTTTTTTAGCTCAAGAGCCTTCCCTTCAAGGGGGAAAAAGTCCGGATTGGCAACAAAAATATCCTGAAATTCCTTTACCACCTGAACCTTCATATGCGGGATAAGCCGTGAGTTAGGTAAGTTACATACAATCAGATCTACCTGGCGATTTTCCAGAAGCTCCACGCAGCCGATGGAGGTGCTGTTTGTGACCTTGATCCGCACACCGGGATAATCCTGATGAAAGCGTTTCAGGTAATCAATCAGAAAATAACGGCAGATGGTATCGCTTGCCCCAATCCTCAGCTGTCCCTGAAGCTCATCTTCTGCAAGCAGCTGCGCTTCTCCCTGGGAAATCATTTCCAAAGCCGGCTTTACGTGCTGGAAAAGTACTTCGCCTTCCGGAGTAAGAGATACTTTTTTGGTACTTCGGTAAAACAGTTCCCGCCCCAGTTTTTTTTCCAGAGCCTTGATTCCCTGGCTTACTGCAGACTGGGAAATAAAAAGCTGGCGGGAGGCCTCAGAAAAGCTTAATGTAGTGGCTACGTAGTAAAAGCACTTATATAATTCAAGATTGACATCCATGTATGAAATCTCCGAATCCATTAAAGAGTATTGTACACCTTGTAAACTGAAAAATAATAAGTTGGATTAATAAATAATATAAGATATATTAATTTTACTTATGATAAAAGCTATGATACTATAATAAGTGACGATGTGCAAGAGCGGATTTTTTACGGGCTCTGGCACCTGATGATATTTTATATTCACGAAAGGAGTTTTCCAATGAGTAACGTAAGACGAGTATACGTAGAAAAGAAACCATCCTTTGCCGTAAAAGCCAAAGAACTGAAGCATGAGATCAGTTCTTATCTGGGCATTAAGACTGTAACAAATGTGCGGGAACTGATCCGCTATGATGTTGAGAATATTTCCGATGACGTATTTGAAAAAGCATGCCATACAGTATTTGCTGAGCCTCCGGTAGATGATCTTTACCTGGAGAAATTTGAGGCAGCAGATGGCACCCGTATTTTTTCTGTAGAGTTCCTTCCGGGACAGTTCGATCAGAGAGCAGATTCTGCGGTACAGTGCGTCCAGTTCTTAGACGAGAACGCACAGCCGATCATCCGCTCTGCTACCACCTACGTGATCGAGGGTGACATTACAGAGGAAGAGTTTGAGGCAATCAAGAGCCACTGCATCAACCCGGTAGATTCCCGTGAGACCGGACTTGAGAAGCCGGAGACACTGGTTGCAGAGTTCAAGGATCCGGAAGATGTGAAGATCTTCGACGGCTTCCGCGATATGGAGGAGGCTCCTTTAAAAGAGCTTTACAGTTCCCTGAACCTTGCAATGACCTTCAAGGATTTCCTTCACATTCAGAACTATTTCAAAAACGAGGAGAAGCGTGATCCGTCCATGACAGAGATCCGTGTGCTGGATACCTACTGGTCCGACCACTGCCGTCACACCACTTTCTCTACAGAACTTACAGATGTAAAATTTGACGAGGGCGATTACAAAGCTCCTATCGTGGATACTTATCACAAATATCTTGCTGACAGAGAAGTCCTTTATAAAGGACGGGACGATAAATTCGTGTGCCTGATGGACCTTGCCCTTATGGCCATGAAAAAGCTGAAATCCGAAGGTAAGCTTCAGGATCAGGAAGAGTCTGATGAGATCAATGCCTGCAGTATTGTAGTTCCTGTTGA
>CAKRKL010000056.1 GCA_934358405.1 uncultured Blautia sp. | reverse complement strand
CGACGCACGGCGATGAATATACATCGCAAAATCGCGTCCTGGAAACCAAACCACCCCTAATTCACTAAGCCACCCTTTCACTTCGGCAGCCGGATCACAAAAGTGGTACCCCCGCCCTTTGTATCCTCAATCCGGATGCTTCCATGATGCAGCGTCACGATCTCCTTTGCAATGCAAAGCCCAAGTCCAAAATGCTGCTTATCCTTCCTGGAGGAATCTGCCCGGTAAAATCTCTGGAACACTGCTTCCTTATTCTCATCCGAAATCCCCGGTCCATTATCCTCCACATAAATTCTGAAATATTTTTCCTTTTCTTCCACGCCAAGCCTGATTTTTCCGCCTGCTGGAACATAGCTGGCCCCATTATCCAAAAGAATTCCCAGAACCTGACTGATCCGTCCGCCATCGCATCTGCACGGGGAAAGAGGCTCATCCGGAAGTTCTACGTTCATGGAAATTTCTTTTTCCAAAAGCAAAGGCTCATACTTCTCATACGTCTCCAAAAGCAAAGTATCCAGCTCACAGGGCGACTTCATAATACTCCAGGACTTATTGTCCGCATTTGCCAGTGCCAGCATATCCCCGATCAGCCGGGACATCCTGGTTCCCTCACTTTTAATAGTGGAAAGGAAGCGCCTGCACTCCCCCGGATCCGCCTCTATGGCCTGAACGCTTGATAAGATCACAGCCAGCGGTGACCGCAGCTCATGGGAGGCCGAAGCAATAAACTGAGTCTGCCTTTTCCGGTTCTCTTCCAGCGGCCGCAGCATTTTCCCGGTAAAAAACCAGGAAAACACAACCAGTGCCAGCACCGCGATCAGCAGCAATCCTCCCCACAAAATCCTCTGGTGAAAAATCTGTCCCTTCAATCCGTCAAGGGAATACACCAACACCAGGCTTAACACGCCGCTTCCCTTTGGAATCAGCGCCGTACATGCATAAAAATCTGCTGTCTCAAAATAAACTTCTTTTGGAAGGGAAATACTTCCCGTATACTCTACATCCAGCCCTTGCTTCTCCCTGGAGATTCTGGCAGCCTCCGCCAGCATATTTTCCACAGAGCTTTTCCGGTCATTTTCCCCTGAAGCATTGGAGCTGCTTTCCTCATTCAGCTTGTCAAAAAACAGCCTTTTCCCATTATTCAAGATCCGAAGCTCCACTCCATATTCCTGCTTGGCTTCCAGGATCCATTTGTGGGAAAGCACGCTCTGGGTTTCCAGGTAAGCTACACAGGAATTTCCATTATTTAAAAACCTCTCATAGCTGTTGCGGGTAAGTCCCCGCTCAAAAATCACAAGACTGGCAATTGCCATCAAAATCAGAATCCCGCTTGTGATCAATGCCGAAAATATTGTCATTTGCCTGTGCAGCTTTTTAAACATTTATACTCTCCATACTGCGCTGCAGCTGGTACTTTCTCCCCAGCTGCAGCACCCCTTCCTGTTAATTACAATCAAATTTACTCTGCCAGATACAGATTCACCTGCTGGATCACCGCATTTGCAGCCTCATCCAGATTAATTTCCCCGTTCAGATAGCGCACGCCAGCCTCACTGACTGCACTGGTGATAATGGCATTATCCAAGATCGGGGTGGTCAGCGTTTTTCCGAGCTGCTTCAGTGCGTCTACTTTGTCAGCAGAAGGAGACACGATCTTATATTCCACTTCCTGGCCGGTTTCACTGTTGCCGCTGTAGCCGCTTCCCAGGATTTTTCCCTCTTCTCCCTGTTCCCAGTAATCCGCTCCATCATATACACTTTCCACTACAGGAAAGCCTTCCTTCCGGGAAACCATCTGTCCCTCTTCTGAAAACAGATACTGTACAAATTCCTCCGCAGCCTCCTTCTGGGAAGCTTTGGAGCTGATTCCGATTTTGTTCACCGGGATAAAGCAGTTTGCCGCCTGTCCATTCCAAATTCCATAGGACAAGGAAGAATCGGTGTCTGCCATGGAAGTCAGATACGCAAAATCCATAGGAGAATAGACACCGCCCACAGCAAAGCTGCAGTTCCCGTTTAGAAGCGTTATGGTCTCCCATTTGATGCCGTAAGACCTGTCATACTCTGCCTGCTGACCCTCATCAAAGGCCTGCGGATAAGCAGATTTTAATTTCTCGATGCCATCCTTTGCAGCCTGATAAATTCTTCCGGCCTGCTCAAGGAACTCTCTCACTTTTTCTTCATCCAAGGTTCCGTTTTCCTTCACCCAGGCTGCTGAATTGTCATCTGCAAGTTCTTCCAGAAATGCTTTCGGATACATGGAATATGCAAGAGGAAGCTTATAAAATGTTTCTGTAGAAAACCCGTATTCCTCTTTATGTTTTTCCGCCACATCTGCCAGAGAGGTAAGATCCGTCACGGCATCCACATCCTCTTTCTTTCCTTCGATCATAGGAATTCCAAATTTCACAGGCATCTCATAAATGCTTCCATCTTCACTTTTATACGCCTCTTCAATATTGGAAAGCAGTCCCGCATCTTTTAAAATACCGCTTAAATCCTCCAGCATTCCCTGCTCCACATATGTCTCAGAAGAAATTCCATCCAGGATCAGAATATCCGGTCCTTTTCCAGCCATAATCTCTGTATTCAGGGTTTTCAGCGCGTCTGTCCGGGTCACGCCATCATCCCCGGACATTCCCGTTTCCAGAGTCAGATAAATATCCGGATATTTTTTCTGGAACATGGCCACAGCCTGACGAATGCTGGAATTGTCTTCCAGGGAATAAATGGTAAGCTCTGTATCCGGCACAGTTGGAGTGTCTGCAGAATAAGTATAGGAATACAGCTTTCCAGACATTGTACTGGAATTGTAATCGATTTCTGCTATATAAATTTTTCCGTCAGGACCTAATACCATATCTTCAAAAGCCTTATTCGCAGAGCTAATGGTATTCAGGCTTCCATCAATCACCTGTTCGATCACATTGCCCCCAAAAGCATACCGATACAGACCGGTGCTGTCCACATAAAATACGGTTCCTTCCTCATCTCCGTCCATAAACATCAAAGAGGTACCAGATGAATTTCCAAATTCCAGATTGGAGGGCGTCTTTTTCAGCTGTTCCGTTAGAACATCACCACCCTCGGCAGGTTTACCGGTGGCCACATCATAATAATACACCTCACCGGCTGAAACTATGATCAGATACTCAGAAGTGACACCCATATAATCTGTAGAACTTCCTTTTTCATATTCATGAACGATGCTGCCATCCGTTGGATTGATTTCCTGAATTCCGTTTCCTGAAAACTGCAAAAACAGATTCCCGTTTGCACCGATCTTCATCCCCCAGGCCAAACCATCTGCTGCATTTTCAAATACCAGCTTTCTACCTTCACCGCCAGCCGGACAGTAATAGTAATCCATGGTTCCCAGGCCATTTTCATCCTCAGCTTCTACATATACGCCGCCCAGAATGCTTCCATCCTTTCCCAGGGCTGTTTTATAAAACAGCTCCCCATTGGAACTCTCCAGTCCAAAAATACTTGCAAGCGTCACGCCTTCATCCCAGTCTGCTCCCTGATCTGCTGACTTATACAGGCACAGCACGCCATCTCCATTTTGTGCGATCATTTCCATGCTTCCGTCTTCCAGAATCTGCAGACTGGAAATTTCCATGCAGTCCTTTGGCACTGCCAGTTCTTCTTCCAGATAGCGTCCCATTGCCTTTGACTCCCCGGAACCAGATGCGTCCTTTTTTTCTGCATTTTCATTACCTGACTGACTGCTTCCACTTTCACCGCCACTGCATCCTGTCAGGCTGGCTGCTGCAATTGCCATGCACGCGGCTGTGGATACAGATACAAGCCGCTTCCATTTCTTATATTTTCCCATATTAAAAAGTCTCCTTCCATTGTTAAGGTTTCTGTCAAGAATCCACCTGGAGCTTGTTTGAAGCACCACACAGATTTCTATATTTCCCACTTTAACAAAGGAATCTCTATTCAATCTCTAAATATTATAACATGGCCCATTCCTGTTCTGCAAAAGCTTTAACGAGACAGCAGGCCGCAGAACGCAGCATATGAAAAACCTCCGATGCAAAACAAGAAGCAGCCAGAACACGAATCCTCTCATTCACATTTCTGACTGCTTCTTTTAAGACAATTTTATCTTTTATTCACTTCTCAGCGCATCAATCGGATTTAAATTAGCTGCCTTCACAGATGGAAGCAGACCAAAAATAATACCAATGAGCATGGAAAACACTACAGAACCTACAATAGCCGGAACACTGATTGCCGTAGGCGAGCCCGCCACCTTGGATACCACCTTGGAAAGTCCGATTCCAAGAACAACACCAATAATACCGCCAACACTGGTAAGTACGGCTGCTTCTGTAAGGAACTGATTCAGAATGGTCTTCTTTCTTGCTCCGATTGCCTTCTTAAGACCGATCTCCTTAGTACGCTCTGTTACAGATACCAGCATGATGTTCATAACACCAATACCACCAACCAGAAGGGAAATGCTTGCAATCCAGATCAGCTGGGAATTCGTACTTTCACTCAGCTTCTGAAGGTTCTTTACCCGCTCCATAACATCATCTGCTTTATACTTCAGACTGTTGCTGCCATTTGAATTATTAATGGATTTATTCAGAATCTTGGCCACTGCGGAGCCTGCATCACTCATATTATCTGTACTGTCCACACGGATGATGGCATTCTCAGGCTCATCAAATTTATATGGAATGGCCCAGCACTTATTTGGAATCAGTACTGTTCCCATAATACTCTCATAATAATTATAGAATTCATTAGGAGATTCCATATTAGGAAGACTGTCTGAAGCCTGCCGTACAACACCTACAACGGTAAATGGCTCGGAGCCAATTTCAATGATCTTTCCTACCGGATTCTCTCCCGGAAACATAGTATCGGCTGCATAGCTGTCCACCAGTGCTACCTTACGGAAATCATCATAATCCTGCTGCACAAAGCCTCTGCCGGAGCGTACCTGATAGCCACAGGTTTCCAGATAATTCTTATCTACTCCGTATACCTTTCCACCGGAAAAGCTGCTGTTTTCATAATAAACACTGCTGTTGTAGTCTGTTCTGCTGTAGAAAAAGGTTGCATTCAGTACATGGTCTGTCTTAAGGACCTCATCCTTCAGCTCCTGGCTGAGCAGTGGGGTGACAACTGAGCTGTCGCTGTAATAATCAGAGCTGTAAGCACTGTCACCCTGAGAAAGAATAATATTAACCGTATTATTGCCGGAACCGATCAGGTTCTCCTTAATCTGTTCGCTGGTTCCCTTAATAGTTGACACAATTGCAATAATAGACGCAATACCAATGATAATACCCAGCATTGTAAGGAAAGATCTCATCTTGTGTGACCAGATTCCCTGGAATGCCAGACGTATATTTTCAAACATGAAATCCCTCCTTAACCAATACCTGAATACGATGCAGAATCATATCCCATAAACGTATCCAGAGAACCTTCTTTTGTTTTAACACCTTCCTGTGCAGATTTGGAATACGGGAAAGCGATCTTGTCTTCCATGGATAAGCCGCCGCTGATCAGCACATACATACCGCCATTGACGTTCTGCTTTACCTTGACAATCTGTTTCTTAAGAACGCCATTAACGTCTTTATATACATAGCTGACTCCATCCTCTGTGCGGACAAAGGCCTTGGAAAGCACAATTCCCTCTGACTCCTGGTCCTGATCCTCCATCTGGATATCCACCCAGTCACCTGCGCTTACCTGCGCCGTGTCATCTACAATCTTAGCGGTAAAGGTATAAGAGGAAACATTGGGATTGGTATCTCCGTAGTAGGAATAGGAGCTGTCTCCATCTACTGCGTAATCAGATACCTGTACCACTTCTGCCTCAAACATGGCATATCCGTACTCCCCGTAGGAGCTGCAGTTCAGCATGGTTCCTTCCGTCATCTTATCAAGCATAAGCTCACTTACTGTCCCCTGGACATAATAGCCATCCTTGCTTTTCACTGCCAAAAAGGAATCAGATTCTGAATTAGTACCTGTGGCAGCATCACCTACTGTAGTTACAATACCGTCAAGCTTGCTGGTAATCAGCTTCCTGTTTGCTTTTTTCTCCAGTTTGCTGATCTTAATTTCACTTTCCTGTATATCCAGTTCCAGACTGGCAATTCGGTTTTTCTGAATTCGGATTGCCTCTGCACGGGTAAGAGCGGAAGAGCCGCCCCCATTGTCACCGCCCCCACCTGGATTGTCCGGATTTTCATTATTTCCATTGTCATATTGAAGGGCATCCTCCACTGTGAAATCCAGCTCTGCGAACCGATCCACAGGATTGGAGAGCAGACTTCCCTCAATCAGGTAATAGCCTGTACAGGACTGCTTCCTGTTCTCGTAATCTGCTATGGTATCGTTCTGATGAAACTCCAGAAGATACCAATAGCCGCCTGGATGAATCAGCATGGTTCCATCCGCATTATAGCCTGCCATCTTATTAAGGAATGCTCCTGTTACCGTTACCTTGCCCTTCGCGCTGGAGCACAGATACAGGTAAGGATTCTCTTCGGTTCCTTCTCCCATATAAGGCTCTGTATCATAGTCCAGGGTCATATAAAAAGGCTCATCTCCATCTACAAATCCGGAATTTCCGTTCAGGGAATTATTGCCGTTCTGATTTGGGTTCACCTTATTTCCATCTGAAACAAAGCCACTTTCATCAGAAGCAGAGGCATTACTGCTGAATCCGCTGTCATCCGTCACTTTTCCATAATAGTCAGAGGCAGAACCCTGATTGTCTGAAAGCTCTCCGTCCATATCGCCCGAATCCGCGCCCATATCCGGATCTGTAATTTCTGAATCTGTAATTTCTGAATCCATATTTCCTGTGTCGGCATCTGTCATCTCATCTGCGGTTCCCTCTCCGTCACCAAATCCATCGGTAATGGCTGTAAGCAGAAGCGGCTGCATAATAGCTGCCAGATAATGATCAGATGCAGTTACATTGGCAGATTCCATATCATCCGAACTGTCGCTGTCTGAAGAGGAATCCGAATCGGAACCTGTATCCGAACCGGAATCAATGAGACTGTCAGCCGAAGAGGAATCTGAATCCAGAATCGGTCCGCCATTCTGAAGGCTTGTAAGACGCTTCTTCGCTTTGGCAAGATCCTGCTGCTGCTTCTGAAGCTTCAGCTTGGCAATATTTAATTCCATTTCCACAAGGGTCATGTCAAAAGAAATCAGCTTGTCTCCCGGCTTAACTTCATCTCCCTTATTTACATAAATTTCCTCAATGATCATATCCTTATCAACGGTAATCCTCTGTGTGGCATTGGCATAAACATTACCGCTTAAGGTATTATCAGATCCGTAATTTTCTCCGGCCAGATCACTGACACTGGCTACAAGGACCTCCTTCTGATTGCCCTTACGCACATACAAAAGTCCTCCGCCTATTCCGGTTCCCACAAGCGCAGTAACAACCACGCCTATAATGACTTTTTTTATTTTACCCACGGGATCACCTCTTTTCCTGCAGCTCGCCGTCACGAATCATAACCACCCGCTTGGCATGGGCTGCAATGTCCGGATCATGTGTGATCATCAGAACGGAAACGCCCTCGTCATTCAGCTTCTGGAACAATTCCATAACCTGCTTGCCTGACTTACTGTCCAATGCACCTGTAGGCTCATCTGCAAGCAAAAGCCTTGGATTATTTACAATGGCCCTTGCTATGGCAACTCGCTGCATCTGACCTCCGGACAGCTGGTTAGGTCTGAAGTCCACACGGTCTGCAAGCCCAACCCTGTCAAGAGCTGCAAAGGCCCGTTCTCTTCTCTCCTTCTTCGGAACATGTGCATAATTCAGCGGCATCTCCACATTGGAAATGGCAGACTGCCTTGGAAGAAGATGAAAGCTCTGAAACACAAATCCGATCTTGTTCAGACGAATATCTGACATCTCATTCTCGGAGCATTTACTTATATCCTGTCCATCCAGAAAGAAGGTTCCCTTAGTCGCCTGATCAAGACAACCGATAATATTCATCAATGTGGATTTACCGGAACCGGAAGGTCCCATAATTGCCACATATTCCCCCTCTTCCATAGAAAAATTCACATCCTTAAGTACAGGAACTGTCATTTTTCCCTGCTGGTAATCCTTATAAATCCCCTTCAGTTCAAGAATCATCCTGCTGCCTCCATATCATCAGAGCCATACTGCTTTCCTTCCTCTGCACTCTCTTCTGTGAAGTCTTCCATATTCTCTTCTGTATAGCCCTCTTCCATATCTCCCTCATCCATATAAGAGCCATCTATAGCAGAGTCCATGCTTTCATCTGTGCCATCCATGGAATCATCTGAATAATCCCCTTCCATTGACTCCATCGCATCTCCTTCAGAGTATTCGCCGTATTCGCCATCCAGATTATCTTCCATATCAAGGTTATTCGCCATATCCTCTTCTGTCATCTCAGATACGTCCTTAGTGCTCATTCCCTCCACAAGACTCTCTGACGGGAATGCAATACTGTCGCTTTCTGTCAGGCCATCTGCGATCTCGTATTCTGAAAGATCATCATCATGCTGTCCAAGTACAACCGGGCGTTTCTCCAGCCTTCCTCTGGAATCTGCTGCCCACACATAAGGACTGTCTGTATCTGCATCCACAATATAATAGTCTCCGATCCAGATACCGGTCTTTTTATTCTCCTGACCCTCATCCATCTCAATATATACATGCTGCCCAAGCATAAGCCCTTCTGAGGAATCCAGCGTTACATAGAAGGGATAGCTGCTGGAGCTTGTAGTTTCATCTCCTGAGGACATACCCCACATGTTATTGCTGTTGCTGCTGTTTGACGCACTCTGCTCATCTACAGCTCCCATAGTACCATGCCAGATCTGATTCTCATCCACTCTGGAGCGAACAAGCACAGCAGATCCCGGGACAACGGAATTGCGGTTCTGCTCATTTACCAGACCTTTGATTCTGTAAGCACCAGTGCTTAAAATAGTAATAAATGCATTATCGGATTCTGAGCTTCCGTAATCAGAGCCCATGCTGCTATCCAGCGTATCTCCGTCCTCACTTCCAAGCTTACTGGTATCAATTTTCTGGATAACACCATCAATCTCACTGCGGACTTCTGTATTAGTGGTTGCTTCCTGCAGCTTGTCAATCTCAGCCTGCTTACTGATCTGATCATACTCATTTTTCTTGAGATTCATTTTATTGGTTTCTATCTCAATTGTATAAGAAAGCTGGTTGCTCTTATTGGCTTTCTTCTTCTCCTTCTCAAGAGTAGTGATCTGTTCATTCAGACTTAAGGCTTCATTTTTCAGACGGTCAAGGGCAAGCTGGGCTTCCTTCAGGCTGTCCTGAATACTGCTTAAATCATACTCAAAAAGCAGCTGTCCTTTCTTAACCTCATCGCCGGTCTTAACCTTAACCTCTGTAACGGTTCTTCCGCTCTCAATATTCACTTTCACGGTATCCTGTGGCTCAACTACCCCTGCAAAGCGGTTCACCACACCGGAATCCTCATCAAGCATGGAGCTGATTCTGGTTACATATGCAACCTCTCCGGATGCAGCGGATAATCCTGCATAATTCTCTTTATAATACCAGCCACCAGCCCCTGCTGCCCCCACAAGTATAAGAATTCCTCCGATGACCAAAATTTTTTTCTTCATAGTTACCTCCTGTACGATAACCGGCATAATATGAAACCATCCGGCATCTTTCACAGTTACACTTTATATCTACCTTTTGACCCCTTTGATACCAGATTGCTACGTGCTTTGCACTCCCGCAATCTTCTTGATATCATTTGCATTATAACAGATATGTGCTTTTCTCTGTCATCTGCATTTACCCTGTCAGCAATAAAAGCTTCTGCCAGTGTCAAAAGATTTTTAACATTCATATAATAGCAGATTCCTTTTAAAAAGAAAAGTATTCGAAGCCAACATTGCAATTTTCACAAATTTTTCATTCTTTTTTTAGAAATATCGTATATATTTTAGGATTTTTTGACTTTTATATTAAAAAATGGTATAATGCATCTACTTTGATTGAAAGGAAAAATCTGTATGAAGTTAGTCAAATTCCTACTTCCCCTTTTGCTTCTCTGCGCAATCCTTTTCTGCGGCTGCACAGGTAAAGAAGAAAAAAAGATAGGCGACGTAGTAAAACGAGAACTGGATCTTCTGAAGCATCTGGATTCTGACACCACAGAGAAGTACATTTCCTACCAGGAAATTTTCCCCGGTGATGTAGAGGATGCCGCAAGATCTTCTGAAGTTGACGAGGTTTTTTCCCTGTTTTTCCAGGATTTCGATTACAAAATTCTGGACACCTCCATCAGCCGTGACAGAAAAAGCGCACAGGTAGACCTTCGTCTGGTCACGCTTGATGCCCGGGCACTTGCCGAGGATTTCTCCAGGGCACAGCTGCGGCATGAAATTGCCCTGACTGCTTCAGACGACGAGGACGAGGATCAGACAGTCACACTGGCTGACCGATATGCCCTTCTGAACCAGCTTCTTAGCTCCAATAAATATTCCACAGTGGAGCATAACTGTACTCTTTCTCTTACCTCTTCCAAAAAAGATGGGGAAACCGTATGGGAGATCAAGCGAACTTATACTTTGGAGAACGATCTTGTGGGCGGTCTTATGAATTATCTGACAGACCCGGATATCCTTTCCCCTGAAGACACTCTTCTGGTTTATCTGGACACTCTGAAAAATATGTCTGCAAAAGAGCTTTCCAATTATCTGAATACGGACTCTATTGTAAACACTGAGGATTCTGATAAAATCAAGCTTGCAAATACTCTGGTGGAGCAGATTCACAATATTTTTGACTATAACATCGGCGAGGCCTCTGTTTCCGGATATCATGCCTCTGTAAAGGCAGCTATTACCACCTTTGACAGCGAGGCAATTTTAAGCAATTACCAGTCACAGCTTGATGCGTATCTTTCTTCTGCAGATGCAGTGATTGATGGTGCACAGAAGCGCTATGACAAATCCTATAAGCTTCTTCTTGATTCCATTGAGGCAAATGAAAAGGTAAAAACCGTTTCCACGACCTTTAACCTGATCAACGATGGAGCTTCCTGGAAGCTTGAGGATGCAGGAACTGTATTCGGTCAGGCACTGTTCGGCACCTTAAATTCCAGTCTTGTTGATGACAATGAACAAGCTTCCTGATACAAGTAAGTCCCCACCCACTGCTTATTGCTTTTCGCAATTGAAGCAGTGGGTGGGGACTTGCTCTAGCAGTTAAAATACCGCTTCGGCATTTATGTCCAAAGCGGTATTTTTTATAGTTCTTATTCTTCTGTTTCTTCTTTTTCAACTTCCAGTCCAAGCTCATCAAGCTGTGCCTCACTTACTCGCTGAGGTGCCTGAGTCATCAGACAGGATGCATCCTTTACCTTCGGGAATGCAATAACGTCACGGATGCTGTCAACCTTTGCCATAAGCATGACCAGACGGTCAAGACCGTAGGCAAGTCCTGCGTGAGGCGGAACTCCGTATTTAAATGCATCCAGAAGGAATCCAAACTGCTCATGAGCAGCTTCCTGAGTAAAGCCAAGCTCTTTAAACATTCTTTCCTGAATGTCATCCTGATGGATACGAACACTTCCTCCACCGATTTCATTTCCGTTCAGTACGATATCGTAAGCCTTCGCACGAACTGCGCCCGGATCTGTGTCAAGAAGCGGAATATCCTCGTCCATTGGCATAGTAAATGGATGATGCATAGCTGTGAAGCGGTTTTCTTCCTCGCTCCACTCAAGAAGCGGGAACTCGGTTACCCATACAAAACGATACTCGTTTTTGTCCAGAAGCTCCATCTGTTTTGCAAGCTCCAGACGAAGTGCACCAAGAACATCATAAACCAGTTTCTTCTTGTCTGCTGCAAACAGAAGAAGGTCTCCTGCCTTACCATCCATAGCAGCTACAAGAGCATCCATCTCCTCATCTGTCATGAATTTGGCAAAGGAAGATTTTCTTGTTCCGTCCTCTGCAATAGCAATGTATGCAAGACCCTTTGCTCCATAGCCTTTTGCAAATTCTACAAGCTTGTCGATTTTCTTACGAGGCATGCTTCCCTGGCCTTCTGCATTAATACCGCGAACGCTTCCGCCGTTCTCAAGAGCACCTGTAAATACAGAGAAGCCACAATCTTTTACAAGATCACTTACATCATGCAGTTCCATTCCAAAGCGCATATCCGGTTTATCAGAGCCAAAACGGTCCATTGCTTCCTGCCAGGTGATTCTCTGGATCGGAAGCTTCACATCGATACCAAGAACTTCCTTGAACAGGTAAGAAAGGTATCTCTCATTTACATCGATTACGTCATCAACATCTACGAAGGAAAGCTCCATATCGATCTGTGTGAACTCCGGCTGACGGTCAGCACGAAGGTCCTCGTCTCGGAAGCATCTCGCGATCTGGATGTATCTGTCATAGCCTGAACACATCAAAAGCTGTTTGTACAGCTGCGGGGATTGAGGCAGACCATAGAAGCAGCCCGGATGTACACGGGATGGTACCAAGTAATCTCTTGCTCCCTCAGGAGTACTCTTGCCAAGCATAGGAGTCTCGATTTCCAGAAATCCCTCGTTTGTAAAGA
>CAKRKL010000055.1 GCA_934358405.1 uncultured Blautia sp. | reverse complement strand
CTCGCGCCGCGTTAGCGACCTATACCCTTAGCAGGGGCACCTCTTCGGCCTCTTGAGTACTTCTCCAGTCTCCGAACAATTCAACTATGTTAAATTTGGAGTGCGCATTTCTCACAGCGCATGAGTTATTATACTTAATATTCTTCTTCTTGTCAACTGTTTTTTCTAATTTTATTTTATTTTTTTATTATCTCCTTCAAGTATCTGCATTTTTCAAGCAAAACAGCTTACAAATCCCTGGCATTTTCCCGGATTGTTTCCTCGATTCTTCTTTTTACCTCGGCTGCAATCTCTGTAGATTTCATATCTTTATACTCATCATAATTTATTGGTTTCAAAAAATGAATCTGTACATCCAGCATTTTTGCAGATCCGGTATCAAATGCTTTATAAGAATCAATTAATGCAACCGGAACAATCGGGCACTTTGCTTTCATAGCAGCTTTAAAGCTTCCCCCCTTAAATTCCTGGGGATGATTTCCATTTTTACTTCTGGTTCCTTCTGCAAATATTAAATAATTTCTTCCTGCTTTTACTTCTTTTGTTACATTAATAATAACCTGCATTGACTGTTTAATGTCTTCTCTGTCGATAAGAAATGCCTTCATACATGTAAACACCTGTTTCAGAAACGGAACATTTCCTACTTCTTTTTTTGCAACTACTGAAAAAGGTACCGGACACACTTCCATAATTGCCAGTACATCATATAATCCCTGATGGTTAGGATAAAATATAAATCCATTTTCTGAAGGTATATTTTCCACTCCATGAGCATCAATATGCAGATTTCCGCCTCTGTTTGCCGCATGATCGATTTTTTTCAGCATTGCATAGCGTTCTTCTTCTGTATACTGATCAACATGAGAAGCATACCAGTTTAACATGATCCAATAATATGGCACAAATAATATGTTTTTCAAGACCATTACTATAATTCTTTTCATTTTATTATTTCCTTTCTGATGAGAAAAGACTGCTGCAAGATCTTAATATCCTGCAGCAGCCCTCCTTTACTCTGCGTTTAGTTTATTTGCAATTTTTTCTTCGTATCCTGGATTTTTTTTCATAAACACGTTATATTCCTTCGTATAACTTTTATAAGCATCCGTTGTCATAAACTCAGCATAATCTGTCGCAGCCTGATTTCTTAATTCATCTGTAATCTCAGACGGAGACATAACATAATATTTCTTGCCTTGTTTCTCTACCATATAGGTTCCTACACAAGGATATTCCTGTTCATTTTCCAGAACCAGATTATAAAAAATATAAACGTAAGTATACTTATCGTTCTCAGAAAGCTTATCGCATTTTTCTATTTTAACTTTGGTTGGATTGTGTGCTGCAAAATACTTAATCGTAGCGTCAATTTCTGTCTGAAGAAGCTCACTGGCTTCATCTCCGCTTGAATAGCATTTTTTCACCTTTTTTTCACTGCCGTTTACATATTCTTTTATAAGGGATTCCACTACCCCTTCAGGTGATTTCTGATTCACACCACATCCGGACATTGCCATGGCAATCACCATAACAATGCCCAAAATAATTATTTTAGTTTTCTTTTTCATTTCTTCCGGAATTCCTTTTATTCTTCATCTGTATCTGGTGATTCCTCAGCTTCAGAAATTTCATTTGTTTCTTCAGCTGGTATCTCACTGCTGCTGTTAGTTGTGTTTTCCTCGGCTTTCTCACGAACCTTCGCAAGACTTGCCACTGTGACACCTTCGTCAAGGTTGATCAGCTTTACGCCAGATGTAATTCTTCCAAGAATGGAAATTCCGGCACAGGAAATACGAATGATAATTCCCTCAGTGGTAATCATCATAATCTCGTTGTCTTCATTAACAGCCTTCGCACCGATAACATTTCCTGTCTTTTCAGTAATTTTATAGCATTTTACGCCCTTACCGCCACGATTCTGACAAGTAAATTCATTCATAGCAGTACGTTTACCCATACCATTTTCGGATACCACAAGAAGATAATCTCCCTGAGAATTCAACTGCATCGCTACAATCTCATCTCCAGGATCAAGATTCATCCCACGAACCCCCATAGAGCTTCTTCCGGTACTTCTTACATCTGTTTCCTTAAAGCGAATACACATACCGTCTTTGGTAACCAGCATGATATCCTTGCTATTGTCAGTTGCTTTTACTTCGATCAGCTCATCATCATCTCTGAGAGTAATCGCTACAAGTCCGGTCTTACGCACATTTGCATACTCTTCCATCGGAGTTTTCTTTACAAGACCATTCTTGGTTGCCATAACCAGATAACGACCCTTCTCAAAATTCCGCATAGGAATTACTGCCGTAATACGTTCACCAGGCATAAGCTGCAAAAGATTAACAATTGCCGTACCTCGCGCAGTTCTTCCCGCTTCCGGAATCTCATACGCTTTCATACGGTATACTCGTCCTGTATTAGTAAAAAACATCAGATAGTGATGCGTCGTTGTCATCAGAAGTTCTTCGATATAGTCATCTTCTATCGTCTGCATTCCCTTGATTCCACGGCCGCCTCGATTTTGACTGCGGAAATTATCTACGGTCATTCTCTTAATATAACCCAGCTTAGTCATAGTGATAACCGTATTTTCTCTTGGAATCAAATCTTCTGTAGAAAGATCGTACACATCATAACCAATAGCAGTTCTTCTCTCATCACCGTACTTATCAGCAATGGCAAGAATTTCTTCTCTTACAACGCGAAGAAGAAGATTTCTGTCTGCAAGAATTGCCAGAAACTTGCGGATTTTCTCTTCTAACTCTGCATATTCTGCTTCCAGTTTTTCTCTTTCCAAGCCAGTCAAAGCTCTTAAACGCATATCAACGATTGCCTGAGCCTGTACATCGGTCAGCTCAAATCTGTCCATTAACTCTTGTCTGGCAATCTGAACATTGCGGGCAGCACGAATAATCCGAATAACTTCATCAATGTTATCCAGTGCCTTTAGCAGTCCCTCTAAAATGTGTGCACGTTCCTGTGCTTTATTCAGATCATATTTGGTTCTTCTTGTTACCACATTCTCCTGATGTGCAAGATAGTGTTCCAAAAGTTCCTTCAGATTCAGCACCTTAGGTACCAGACTGTCTCCCTGAGGAACTACACAAAGCATAATGACACCGAAGGTATCCTGCAGCTGAGTATGCTTATACAGCTGATTCAGTACAACATTTGCATTGGCATCCTTTCGAAGATCAATACAGATCCGCATACCTTCACGGCTGGAATGATCATTAAGATCTGTAATTCCATCAATTTTTTTGTCGCGGACAAGTTCAGCTATTTTTTCAATGAGACGGGCTTTGTTTACCAGATACGGAAGCTCTGTAACAATAATACGAGATTTACCATTAGGCAGAGTCTCTATATTAGATACTGCACGGACACGGATTTTGCCGCGTCCGGTACGATATGCTTCCTCAATTCCCCTTCTGCCGAGAATAGTTGCTCCTGTTGGAAAATCAGGACCTTTTACCACATCAATAAGCTCTTCAATAGTAGTCTCTCTTTGTTCCTCAATGGTATTATCAATGATTTTTACCACAGCATTAATAACCTCACGAAGATTGTGAGGTGGAATATTAGTGGCCATACCAACTGCAATACCTGTAGTTCCGTTTACAAGAAGATTGGGGAAACGAGAAGGAAGAACCTTAGGTTCTCTTTCAGTTTCATCAAAGTTTGGCTGAAAATCAACTGTATCCTTGTTAATATCAGCAAGCATTTCCATGGAAATCTTGCTAAGACGTGCTTCTGTGTATCGCATAGCAGCAGCGCCATCACCATCTACAGAACCGAAATTTCCGTGTCCGTCAACCAGCGGATAGCGGAAAGACCAGTCCTGCGCCATATTTACAAGTGCTCCATAAATAGAGCTGTCTCCATGAGGATGATATTTACCCATGGTATCACCAACGATACGGGCGCACTTACGATGTGGCTTATCCGGACCGTTGTTCAATTCAATCATTGAGTACAGCACTCTACGCTGTACCGGCTTCAAACCATCTCTTACATCCGGAAGTGCTCGTGAGGCAATAACGCTCATAGCATACTCGATGTAGGATTCTTTCATGGTTTTCTCCAGATCCACCTCGTGGACCTGGTCAAAAATCTTGTCATCCATATTGTTTTATCTCTCCTAGATATCCAGATTCTTTACAAATCGTGCATTTTCTTCGATAAACTCACGTCGCGGTTCTACCTTGTCACCCATCAAAGTTGTAAACACAAGATCAATTTCAGAGGTTGCAGCCTCATCCATTGTTACGCGAAGAAGAATACGTTTTTCCGGATCCATAGTAGTTTCCCAAAGCTGCTCGGCATCCATCTCTCCCAAACCTTTATAACGCTGAATCTTGTTATTAGAATCTCGTCCGATTTCTGTAAGAATATTATTTAATTCATCATCATCATAAGCATACCAGACTTTTTTATTTTTCTCGATTTTATAAAGAGGCGGCTGTGCCAGATATACATATCCCTGTTTAATCAGCTCAGGCATAAATCTGTACAGGAAAGTAAGAAGCAATGTAGCAATGTGAGCACCATCAACATCAGCATCTGTCATAATAATAATCTTGTGATATCTCAGCTTGGAAATGTCAAAATCTTCATGAATGCCTGTTCCAAAAGCAGTGATCATTGCTTTGATTTCTTTGTTTGCGTAAATCTTATCAAGACGTGCCTTCTCTACATTCAAAATCTTACCTCGAAGAGGCAGAATTGCCTGTGTAGCACGGTTACGTGCAGTTTTTGCGGAGCCTCCCGCAGAATCACCCTCTACAATGTAAATTTCACAATTCTCAGGATTCTTGTCTGAACAGTCAGCAAGTTTTCCTGGAAGAGACATACTGTCAAGAGCAGATTTTCTTCTGGTAAGGTCACGGGCTTTACGAGCTGCTTCCCTTGCTCTTTGTGCCAGCACAGATTTCTCTACAGTTGCTTTTGCTACTGCCGGATTCTGCTCCAGAAAAATCTCCAGCTGTCTGCTTACCACACTGTCTACTGCACCTCTGGCTTCGCTATTGCCCAGCTTCTGCTTCGTCTGGCCTTCAAACTGCGGATTGCCAATTTTGACACTGACAATGGCGGTCAGCCCCTCTCGAATATCATCACCGGAAAGATTCGGCTCACTATCCTTCAGGAGCTTATTTTTTCTTGCATAGTCATTAAAGGTATTGGTAATGGCATTTCTAAAGCCTGTGATATGCGTACCGCCTTCAGGTGTATTAATATTATTTACAAAACCATACGTGTTCTCTGTATAAGAATCATTGTGCTGCATAGCAACTTCTACAGCAACACCATCCTTTTCGCCTTCACAGTAAATGATTTCCGGATAAAGTGCTTCTTTGCTTCGATTCAGATAAGTAACAAATTCACGGATACCACCCTCGTAATGGAATGTTTTCTCTCTCTCCATTCCCTCACGCTTATCCACAAGTATAATTTTCAGTCCCTTAGTAAGAAACGCCATCTCACGGAGACGCTGCTTTAAAATGTCATAATCATATACAGTTTCCTCGAAAATCTGCTTGTCTGGAAGGAAAGTCACTGTAGTTCCTGTCTGATCCCCACATTCACCAACTTCCCTAAGCGGATACATGGTCTTACCTCTCTCATACCGTTGCTGATATCTTCTGCCTTCTCTGCAAATTGAAACCTCAAGCCACTCAGAAAGTGCATTAACTACTGATGCACCAACACCGTGAAGACCGCCGGATACCTTATATCCTCCACCACCAAATTTACCGCCTGCATGAAGAATAGTAAATACTACTTCAACAGCTGGAATTCCAGCTTTATGGTTAATTCCAACCGGAATTCCACGTCCGTTATCTACAACTGTGATGGAGTTATCAGGATTAATTGCCACATTGATTTCCGTACAGTAGCCAGCCAGTGCTTCATCTACAGCATTGTCCACGATTTCGTATACAAGGTGATGCAGACCACGGCTGGATGTACTTCCAATGTACATACCCGGTCTTTTACGTACGGCTTCCAAACCCTCCAGAATCTGGATTTGATCCGCTCCGTATTCCGTATTTGTTTCGCCCATGATATTCCTCCTGTTATTATCAATTCAAGCGGATGCTTGCAATCCGCTTCGCTGCTTACTCATAATCCAATAACTGATTTATAGTTAATTGGTTAAAAAATCACAGGAATTTATGACATTCTTCTGCTGCCAGATTTCATCCCTGTTTTTGCGCATAAAAGTACTAATTTATTATATCACAAAATCCCCGTTTTTGCCAGTTAAAAGCCATTTACGCATGTAAAAAAAAGGGCATATTTTCAACGAATATCCGTCAAAAATACGCCTTTTCCTTTGTCTTTTCGTTTTCGTTATTTTAATTCAAGTAAGGCCTGATAAATATCTCTTTTTGTCACGCCTCTGTCTTTTGCGACCATTTTCATCGCCTCTTTATGAGAAGCCCCCTGCTTTTCATAAACCTCCATATGTTCTGAAATAGAAAGTTCTTCCCAGACAGCCTTCTTTTCTTCCCGAATCTGATCACGGCTCTTGCCTTCAATTACAAGAACGCATTCTCCAAGCGGCTTCTGATCCTGATAATACTCCAACAAGTCCCTGATAGTACTGCAAAAAGCAGTTTCGTGCTTCTTGGTAAGTTCACGGCAAAGAGTCATTCTGCGATTTCCCAATGCTTCATAAAGCTCTTCTAAGGTACCCACAAGATGATGCGGAGCCTCATAAAGAATGATAGTTCTTGTTTCATTTTTCAGTTCGTCCAAAATCTCCTTGCGTTCTTTCTTATCCGAGGGCAAAAATGCCTCAAACGCAAAACGCCTGGTAGAAAGTCCTGACAGAGTAAGTGCTGTAATACATGCCGCCGGTCCCGGTAATGAAGTCACTTCTATACCGTTCTCATAGCACATAGCTACAAGCACTTCCCCCGGATCGGAGATACCTGGAGTTCCTGCATCTGTAATCAAAGCTACATTCAGACCTGAACGCATTTTTTCAATAAGTGTGTATGCCTTCTCCACCTTATTGTACTCATGATAACTGGTCATAGGTGTTTTTATGTCAAAATGATTCAGCAGCTTAATACTGTTTCTGGTGTCCTCTGCTGCAATCAAATCCACCTCCTTCAGCGTTCTAAGAACGCGCAAAGTAATGTCCTCCAGATTTCCTATAGGCGTGGCACATAAATATAGTTTACCGCTCATATCCTGTTCTCCCTTCTGCAATTGACATTATTTCTGATGTATTGTAAAAACCGATCAGATCATATCATACAATTCCAGAATTTCTTTGGTATACACTCCCGGCTTTTCATAAACAATCAACGGTCTTTCCACTGTAATTCTGGAGTTTCCACCCTTCAATGCTTCAATCAATACCATGTTCGGTTCCCTGTCTATATATGGATAAACCAGCTGCATACGTTTAGGCTCCAGCTTATACTTAGTCAACACATTCATAATTTCTGTAAGTCTGAAAGGTCTGTGTACCATATAAAACCTGCCTCTGTCTTCTAACAGCTTAGCAGTCTGACTTACCACATCCTCAAGCGTACAAAGAATTTCATGCCGCGCAATAGCCTTAGGCATATGAGGATTAGTAAGACCATGCTGTCCAATCATATACGGAGGATTGCATGTGACAACATGAAAAGAAGCTGCCCCGAAAATCCCGGCAGCCTCTTTGATATCACCTTGTCTGATACTAACCCTGTCCTCCAGGTTATTATATTGCACACTTCTTGTCGCCATATCGGCACATTCTTCCTGAATCTCCAGACCTGTAAAATGCTCTCCCTGTGTCTTGGAGGCAAGGAGTACCGGGATGATCCCGGTTCCGGTTCCCATATCAAGAACCCTCTCTCCTTTCTTTACTCTGGCGAATCCTGATAACAGAACAGCGTCCATACCGAAGCAGAATTTCTGTGGGTCCTGGATGATATAATATCCATTTTGCAGATCATCCACACGTTCATTCTCCCTCACAAGATTATTAATCATTTAATTTGGAATCTCCCTTTTTATCTTCAAGATCCTGCAGTTCCCTTAACTCCTGTTCAGAAACCTTCACTTTTTTCTTTCTGGAACGGAATTTCAGTTCAGCTACAGGAAATTCCTGAATTTCCTTCTCATCACCAATTTCTACAACAACCTTAACCAATTGACGAAGTACGTTTACGCTCTGTACATTGCCCTGAATTCCATCTGGCGTGGTTACGGTATCTCCAATTCCCGGAAGCCTGCGGTTCAATTCCTCATAAGTCTCCTGCTCGTTCTTTAAGCAGCACATCAGTCTTCCGCACACACCGGAAATCTTTGTCTGATTCAGAGAAAGATTCTGTTCTTTTGCCATTCGTATGGATACCGGCGCAAATTCAGAAAGATAAGTGTGGCAGCAAAGGCATCGACCACAAATTCCAATTCCTCCCAGAATTTTTGTTTCATCTCTTACGCCAATCTGACGAAGCTCGATTCTTGTTTTAAAAATCGCAGCCAAATCCTTAACCAGCTGACGGAAATCAATTCTTCCATCTGCTGTAAAATAAAACAGGACCTTATTATTGTCAAAGGTATACTCTGCATCAATCAACTTCATTTCAAGACCATGCTCACGAATCTTCTTCTGGCAGATCTTAAATGCATCCCTCTCTCGCTCTCTGTTGTATTTTTCTCTCTCATCATCATCCTGAGTAGCTACCCTGAGTACTTCCTTCAGCGGATGCACCACCTGATCATCAGCTACTTCCTTTGGTGCAAGCACCACCTTTCCATATTCGATGCCCCGGGCTGTTTCAACAATTACATGATCCCCCGGTTTTACTTTATAATTCTTTGGATTGAAGTAATAGATTTTACCTACATTCCGAAATCTTACGCCTACTACTTTTGCCATTCTATTTCTCCCTGATTGTAAGGAACAGAAGTTCAAGAGCAAGTTCTGTATTTACATTGGCGCGAAGGCGTACTTTGGTCTTCTCCAATGCATCCAGAATTTTCTCCAGATTCTCATAGGAACGCTGGCTTGCCTGTTCCCTTATATAATTTATTTCCTGTTTAAAAACAAGATTATCAATCTCCCGTGTAGCCTTAAACATCAGTACATCACGGAACCAGAACTGAAAAAGATCCAGGTAATCACTAATATTCTGTTTATCATTAGAAAGCTCTTTAATCGCTTCCGTAAGCTCATAAACTTCCATGTCATCTGCATTTTTCAGAATACGAAGAGCATTCTGAGTCATATCCGCAAAATCCTGGGAAGTAGCAGCTTTTTTTGCTTTACCTATGCTTCCATGTGCATAAGATGCATCAATCTCAGCCTGGTAATCCGGTATGTGAAGATGCTCCATAAGATATTTCTTCACAAGCCCATCATCTACCACCTTCAGATCAAGACGTACACATCTTGAGCGAATAGTCGGCAGCAGTGTATCTATATTACTCGTAAGCAGCATAATTACAGCATATTCCGGCGGCTCCTCAATAGTCTTCAGAAGAGCATTCTGCGCCTGGGGGTTTAGCATCTCTGCATCTGCAATAATATAAATTTTATATGGGCTGCAATAAGGCTTAATATCTACATCATTGATAACCTGTTCCCTGATCTCGTCAATAGTAATAACATTTGGCTTCTCATGGGTTACCATAATGATATCCGGGTGATTCTTTCCGATAGCCTTCTTGCAGGAATCGCAATGTCCACACGGCTCTGTTCCACCTGCTTCACACTGCAGCGTCATTGCATATGTCCCTGCCAGCAGTTTCTTTCCAGAACCAGGGTCACCTGTAAAAATATAAGAATGGGACACTTTCTCCGTTTCTATAGCATTCTTTAAATGCCTGATTATTTCTTCATGCCCTATAATGTCATTAAACCCTAACATTGGAATCACCTCACCCTATCATTTTGGTTACTGTTTACAGTAACTTATTTTGTATCAATACAGTCCAACTGTATTCTCGTTTTAATTTTATCATGTACGACAAAATCATGCCATAGTTTTTTGTGAAATTATTCGTAATTCCGCACCTTTATAATTGCCAAATACCACTTAAAGCATCTTGCAAATACTGTCAGTAAAATCTCAGCCGTTGATATACTGTGCTATTTCTTCTACACACTTTTCCAGATCTATATTCTGGAATCTTTTAAAAATTCCGGCAGCAGAAATTTTCTCTTCTGAAAAGTCCTCCTGATCTGCCAGAAACCTTCTGCACATTTCCTCATAGCGTGGTGTCTTCTGGCTTCTCTCTCTTTTTAACGCTCGCGCAAGCCGCTCACCATCCTCTACTTCGATATAAACAGGACAAAGTACATCCTTCCCATAGTATTCTCTCATCTTCACATAGGATTCCAGAGTACCGATTCCAAGATAATCTGATTTTTCCAGATTCATCTGTCCATCGTCTGCTGTAAAATATGTCCAGATTCCATGCACAGTCCGATAAGAGCGGGATTCGATCACGCATCCCTTACGCTGAAATTCTTCCAGCTTACTGTCGTCCACAAAATAATATTGTTTGCCTTCTTCCTCCTCAGCCCTTATAGGACGGGTTGTATACAGAACCAGCCGTTTTAAATTTAATTTCTCATGGGCAGCCAGTCTGGCATAAATATGATCTTTTCCAGATGCGCTTTTCCCCATAATATAAAATATTTTTCCCATAATTATTCAGGCAGGGGATTATACCTCTGCCTGCTCCTTTATCACACAAATTGCTTCTTCATTCTCTTGGCAAAGTCCATACAGATTCAGACCCTGTTCTTTATATCTTCTCACATTTCGGACAAAAAGTCCAGTGATCTGCTCACCAGGCACAATAATAGGAATTCCGGGTGGATAGAGGTATACCAATTCTGCTGCAATTTTTCCAATGCTTTCTTCAAGAATACAAAATTGGGATGGTGCTTCCATTGCATCAGAAATGGATAAAAGCTGCTTCATTGGACCACACTTACAGATGCATTCTCCGCTTCTGCGTTCGTTTGCAGCATCTTCCTTAGCATTTTTTGCTTTTTGAGATTCCATTCTATCTATTTCTTCGACGGCTTTGCAAAGTCTCTGAAATCCATCCTTGGTATCGCCAACTGCTGCCAATGCAAGCACATAGTTTTCTGTGGTCATCTCCATTTCCAGATGATATTTCTCACGAAGAATACAGGAAAGCTCCGGTCCGTTTAAGCTGCTGTGAACGGTAGATAAAATCAGCTTAGAACAATCATAATCAAACATTTCTGTTTTGTTTTGCTCTCCCACTTCATTCGGTGCCCGAAACAAACGTATATATTCACAAGCACTTAACTGCTCTCGCGCTGCTTTCAGATTTTTTGTAAACTCGTCAAACATCCTTCCGCCATCCTTCTCAAGCTTTGCTACGCAGGCATCCAGGCTTGACATCAAAATATAAGAAGGACTGCTTGTCTCATATATTCCAAGGAATCTGCAAAGCAGTTTCTCGCTTACACGGTCACTGCAAAGGTGAATCACAGCAGTCTGAGTCATTGAAGGAAGAGTCTTATGAAAGCTCTGGATTACCACATCTGCCCCAAGATCCACTGCTGAAGCCGGAAAATAATCTGAAAATCTGAAATGTGCTCCATGAGCCTCATCCACGATCAGCACAGCCCCATGACTATGCGCAATCTCTGCGATTCTTCTTACATCTGAAACCACGCCATCATAGGTAGGTGACGTAATCAAAACTGCTTCAATATCCGGATTTTCCTCCAGGCATCTTTCCACACGAGATACGGAAATAGAACCATTTATCCCCAAATCATGATCTGATTGTGGATAAATGTATGTGGGAATCAAATCACGCAGATAAATTCCATGATAAACTGCTTTGTGACAATTACGGGCTGTCAGAATCTGTCCGCCTTTCTTAACGCAAGCTGATATCGCAGCCAGAAGTCCTGCTGTACTTCCATTTACACTGAAAAAGCTTTTCTTCGTTCCATATAAACGTGAAAGTGCATTCTGTGCATTCAGAAGTATCCCTTCGCAATGGTGCAGATCGTCAAATCCGTCAATTTCCGTAATATCCCTGTCAATGGGAAAATCTCCCTCTATACACATTTGATTTCTCTTATGTCCTGGCATATGAAACGGATAAAAATCCGACTTTCCGTAATTTTCCAGTTCTTTATAAAGTCTTTCCATTCTTCCTCTCTATCTGCCTGTAATTCAGGACTTATACTTTAAAGCGATACCCAACTCCCCAGATTGTTTCAATATACTGCGGTTTTGCATTATTATACTCAATTTTTTCACGTATTTTCTTGATATGCACAGTGACTGTGGCAATATCTCCCACAGATTCCATATCCCAGATTTCACGGAAAAGCTCTTCTTTGGTAAATACCCGGTTAGGATTCTCTGCCAGAAACGTAAGAAGATCAAATTCCTTTGTAGTAAAAGTGGTCTCTTCTCCGTTTACCCATACACGGCGCGCAGTCTTATCAATTTTAATTCCGCGAATCTCAATAATATCATTTTTCTGCACAGTGGAACCAATCAGACGATTATAACGATCCATATGTGCCTTAACTCTTGCTACAAGTTCACTTGGGCTAAAAGGCTTGGTCATATAATCATCTGCACCAAGTCCAAGTCC
>CAKRKL010000054.1 GCA_934358405.1 uncultured Blautia sp. | reverse complement strand
ATCACACAGGTTGCTGTTGGCAAGCTGAAAGAGCTTGGCGTATTCGGAAACGATTATGATACACCGGATGGAACTGGCGTGAGAGATTATATCCATGTTGTAGACCTTGCAAAGGGTCATGTAAAAGCATTGAAGAAAATCGAGGAGAATCCAGGACTTGCAATTTACAACCTTGGTACAGGAAAGGGCTACAGCGTTCTTGACATTGTGAAGAACTTTGAAGCAGCAACAGGCGTGAAGATTCCATATGTGATCAAACCACGTCGTGCCGGTGATATTGCAACCTGCTACTGCGATGCTTCCAAGGCAGCCAGAGAGCTTGGCTGGACTGCAGAAAATGGCATCCGTGAAATGTGCGAGGATTCCTGGAGATGGCAGAGCAATAACCCGAATGGTTATGATGACTAATATGGTTCGCAATTTGATTTTTGATGTTGGAAATGTTCTGATCGGGTATCGCTGGTTTGAGATGCTCACAGAAGATTTTGGGCTGTCTTCGGAGGAGGCAAACAGAATCGGAAACGAAATGTTTGAGAATGATCTGTGGGGACTTGGTCTGGACGGTGGCCGGATTACTCTGGATGAGGCGATTCTGGAATACGGTAAATTGTATCCGCAGGATATCCGGGTAATGGAATGGTTTCTCAGAAATGGAGAAAGGATGGCTGTGAAGCGTCCTGAAATCTGGGAAAAGGTTATCGGACTAAAGAAAAAAGGCTATAACATCTACATATTGTCCAATTATTCAAAAGAATTATTCGAGATGCATACGAAGGATGCTTCCTTTTTGAAGGTTCTTGACGGTGGAATTGTTTCCTACCAGGTTAAAGAAATCAAGCCGGGAAGACGAATCTATGAGCTGCTTCTTGAAAAATATGATTTGAAGGCAGAGGAGTGTCTGTTTTTTGACGACCGCGAAGATAATATAGAGTCAGCGCGGAAGCTGGGAATTCAGGCAGTTCAGGTTACTTCAAGAGAGATGCTGAACGAAACTCTTGATCAAATGCTTGCCGAATAAATGAAGCTGTCCCTATTGGGGGCAGCTTTTTCAGAATTCTATAAAAATCCATGCCTTGCTTTTCATATATAGTAATGTTAGAATGGCAGTATCCTGTAGGGGAAATCCTTCAGGTAATCTGATGAAAAGCAGGTGAGAATGTGGAAAAAATAGTGATCATCGGTGCCGGACCAGCCGGAATTTCAGCCGCATTGTATGCAGCGCGGGCTAATATGGATCCGCTGGTAATCAATAATGGAATCGGTGCATTAGAAAAAGCAGAGAAGATAGAAAATTATTACGGTATGGAGCATCCGGTATCCGGTAAGGAGCTTTTTGAAATCGGAATAGCCCAGGCCAAAGCACTAGGTGTGAGGATTCTGGATGCTCAGGTTCTTGGTATTGGTGGCTTTGATACCTTCCAGGTGAAGACTACCGCAGGAAACTTTGATACCATCAGTGTAATCCTTGCTACAGGAAGCAAACGAAAGGCACCTTCTATTCCGGGAATTAAGGAACTGGAAGGAAGAGGTGTAAGCTACTGCGCCGTATGCGATGCATTTTTTTACAGAGGAAAGAATGTAGCAGTTCTTGGAAACAGTGACTTTGCTCTTCATGAGGCAGAAGAACTGGCACCTATGGCTGGTTCTGTTACTATCTATACAGATGGCAGAGAGCCTGAATTTTCCAAAGAAGCACCTTTTGCAGTGAACACTATGAAAATACAGTGCGTGGAAGGTGAGGAAAAGGTTACCGGATTAAAGCTGATTTCAGACAAAAATGAAACCCAAATTTGTGCACAGGAATGCAGCAGGCCCGGGGATAATGCTTTGCAGCAGCAAAACGTTTCCCCTGTAGATGGTGTTTTTGTAGCCTTAGGAACTGCCGGAAGTGCTGAGATGGCAAGACAGATGGGAGCTTCCCTTACAGAGAAGGGAAACATAAAGGTAAACGACAAAATGGAAAGCTCTGTTCCCGGACTTTTTGCAGCCGGTGACTGTACAGGAGGTCTTCTCCAGGTGGCAAAGGCTGTTCATGACGGGGCACAGGCCGGAATCAGTGCCAATCAGTATGTTCGCAGCAAGGAGCACGATAACAATATTTCAAAGAAAGGATGAGTAAATTATGGCAAAAGTAATTACAATGCAGAATTTTGAAGAGGAAGTTCTGAAATCTGAGAAACCGTTTCTTCTGGACTTTTGGGCAACCTGGTGCGGACCATGCATGCGTCAGGGACCGATTGTGGAAGAGCTTGGTGAAGAAGGTTATGCAGTAGGCAAGGTTGATGTAGACCAGAATATGGAGCTTGCACAGCAGTTCCGTGTTATGAGTATTCCCACACTGATCGTATTCAAAAATGGAGCAGAGGCACATCGTCTGGTTGGTCTTACCGATAAAGAAGATCTGAAGAAGCTGCTTGACGAGTAATCGAAGATGAAAATATTACTTGCAGCATGCAATGCTAAATATATACATTCTAATCTGGCTGTATTTAACCTGAAAGCCTATGCCAGGGAATATGACAGCCAGATTATTCTCAGGGAATATACCATTAATCAGCAGATGGATGATATACTAAAGGATATTTACCGCTGCCATCCGGATGTAGTATGTGTTTCCTGTTACATCTGGAATATTACCTTTGTACAGGAACTGATGCAGGATCTCAGGAAAATTCTGCCGAATGTTCCGTTTTGGGCCGGTGGTCCGGAGGTTTCCTATGACGCAGAGGAATTTCTCAGGAAAAATACGGCATTTAAGGGTGTTATGATCGGAGAAGGGGAAGAAACCTTCCTTGAGCTTGTAAAACATTATATAGACAGAAATGTGACACTGGAAGAAATCAGAGGACTTGTGTATCGCCAAAAGGATGGTCAGCTTCAGAACAATGGGTGGAGGCAGATCATGGATCTGAGTAAGGTTCCTTTTGCGTATGAGAATCTGCAGGATTTCCAGAACCGAATTATCTATTATGAAAGCAGCCGGGGGTGTCCTTTTTCCTGCAGCTACTGTCTGTCTTCTATTGACAAGAAATTAAGATTTCGTGATCTTAATCTGGTAAAAAAGGAGCTGCAGTTTTTTCTGGATCATAAGGTACCGCAGGTGAAGTTCGTGGACAGAACCTTTAACTGTAAGCATGACCATGCTATGGCCATCTGGCAGTACATAAAGGAGCACGATAATGGAATCACCAATTTCCATTTTGAAATTTCAGCAGACCTTATAAAAGAGAATGAACTGGAATTGATGAGTACCATGCGTCCAGGTCTGATTCAGCTGGAAATCGGCGTACAGTCCACAAATCCGGACACAATCCGTGGAATTCACAGGACAATGAATTTTACCAGGCTGGCAGAAATTGTAAACCGTATTCACAGCTTTAAGAACATTCATCAGCATCTGGATCTGATTGCAGGATTGCCATATGAAGATTACAACAGCTTTCACAAATCCTTTAATGATGTGTATGCATTGAAGCCCCAGCAGCTTCAGCTTGGCTTTCTGAAGGTGCTGAAGGGCTCTCATATGAAGGAAATGACAGAAGAATACGGGATTGTCCACAAAGAACTGGAACCTTATGAAGTATTAGGAACAAGATGGCTTCCTTATGAAGATATTCTGCGCCTGAAAATAGTGGAAAATATGGTGGAAACATATTATAACAGCGGGCAGTTCCAGAACACCATTGCCTGCGTAGAGCCGCTGTTTGAAGATGGGTTTACCTTATATGAGAAGCTCGGGCTGTTTTATGAGAAAAAGGGATACACGGAAATTTCTCATTCAAGAATGAGGCGATATGAGATTTTTCTGGAGTTTATAAAAGAAGAAACTAAGGATACTGCTATCTGGGAAAAGGTGTCAGATTGTATGATTTATGATCTGTATCTTCGTGAAAAGCTTAAGAGCCATCCATCCTTTGAATATGATCAGAAGCCTTATGAGAAAGCTATCTGGGAGTACAGACGTCAGGCGAATATTCCGAAGACCGCACAGATAGAGGTATTTCGTGATGGCAGAGTCTTGTTGTTTGATTATGAGAACCGGGATCCGCTGTTGAATAATGCGGCAGTACATGAGATCCGGATATAAAGAGAGGTTTGAAAAATATGGGAATGTTTGATCCGAAAAAAAGAAAGCTTGTTACAGCAATCATTGCAGTGATTCTTGTTCTGGCAATGGTAGTACCTACTGTAATTTCACTTCTTCTGTAAGGATGTGTGCAGATGAAACTTGGAAAAGCAGCTATGGAAGCATTGCAGGCAGAAATCTGCGGACGCCTTTTACCTGGGAATGAGCTTGTTGTGGCAGGAGCTGTGGCACTTAAGGGAACAGCACTGATCGCAAAAGAAAAGAGTGAGACTTTACGGGAACATTTTTCCCAAAGGTTTCTGTATGATTCTGAGAACCTGCAGAAGGATTACGGTGTAGGAGATACACCGGAAAAAAGTGCAGCCTGGAAAATTGCTGAAAAGGCAGGGGCAACAGCTTTGTATGCCATGGGAGAGGGAGGATTTTTAAGTGCTCTCTGGAAAATGGCAGAAGCTTCACAGGTAGGTCTGGAGATGGATTTTACCAGGGTTCCTGTTCGACAGGAGACCATTGAGATTTGTGAGATTTTTGATGTGAATCCATATAAACTACAGTCTGAAGGGGCTATTCTGATCGGTGTTCCGGCAGGTGAGGCACTGGTTCAGGAGCTTCGTCGTATGGGGATTATGGCATCTGTTATTGGACAGACGAACAGCAAAAATGACAGAATGCTGTATTATAATGGAAATGGCAGATACCTGGAAAGACCTGCTGAGGATGAAATTTACAAAGTATTGCCCTGATATCGGAGAAGGGAACTGCATAAACAGGAGATTGCAAAATGGGAACATTAAATATTGTACTTCACGAGCCGGAGATTCCGGCAAATACAGGAAATATCGGACGTACCTGTGTGGCAACGGGAACACGTCTTCATCTGATTGAGCCTCTTGGCTTTTCTTTAAGTGAGAAGGCACTGAAGCGTGCAGGAATGGATTACTGGAAAGATCTGGATGTAACCAGATACGTAGACTATGAGGACTTTCTGGCGAAAAATCCGGGAGCTAAGATTTACTATGCCACAACCAAAGCACCTCAGACCTATGCCGACGTGCAGTATGAGGATGATTGCTTTATTATGTTTGGCAAGGAAAGTGCCGGAATTCCGGAAGAGATTTTAAGAGACAACCAGGAAAGCTGTGTAAGGATTCCCATGTCAGGAGAGACCAGATCCCTGAATCTGAGTAATTCTGTGGCGATTATTCTTTATGAGGCTTTCCGCCAGCATGATTTTGCACATTTGAAGCTGGAAGGCCATTTGCGCAAATATGACTGGAAGTAAAACATATTCCGGGAATATAATGAGCCAAAATATGACAGGGGACGGCAGAATTTGCCGTCCCCGTTTTATTTGGCTTTTTCCAGAGTGAAAATAAACTCTGTTCCGACCCCTTCGGTACTGATCACATTAATATTCTGATTATGTGCCCGGATAATTTCTTTTACAATAGAAAGACCAAGTCCGGTGCCTTTTCTGTCTTTGCCCCGAGATGGATCTGTCTTATAAAAACGATCCCATACTTTGGAGAGACTTTCTTTTGGAATTCCAATCCCATGATCTTTTACAGATACAAATACTTTTCCATTGGTAACAGTGGTCTCAATATTGATAGAAGAATTATCGTTACTGAATTTAATGGCATTATCCAATAAATTGTACAGTACCTGCTGAATCTGTTCCATGTCTGCTTCAACAAACAGCTCTTTTTCAGCCAACAAAAGCTCCAGACGGATGTTCTTGCGGGAACAGGTGCCTTCAAAGGTATTGGCTGTGCTTTTGATTATGTCATTGATATCAAAACGTCGGATATTCATCATCCGTTTATGCTCATCCAGGTCATTGAGAACCAGAAGGCTGCGAGTCAGCTTTTCCAGACGGTCAGCCTCATGGGAAATAATATTCAGGTATTTATCCTGCAGCTCCGGCGGAATGGTGCCGTCCAGAATGGCTTCAACATAACCCTTAATAGAGGTAAGGGGAGAACGGAAATCATGGGAAACATTTGCAATAAAGGTTCGCTGATATTCGCCGTTTTGGTTGATTTTGTCTGCCATGTAGTTCAGCGTATTGGCAAGATATCCCATTTCATCCTCTGATTTTACAGGAATCCGGTAAGTCAGATCTCCGTTTGCATATTCAGAAGCTCCCTTGATAATCTGCTTCATAGGGATATGGACCAATTTCTGATAGCATAAAAGCAAAAGTCCGCAAAGAGCATATACTGCCAGGAAAATCATCTGAAGAATTCCAAGAAGTCCGCTGCGTTCACGGTAAAGCTGCTGCATGTCATAGTGGTAAGTAATGTACCCCTGTGTTTCACCGGAAACCTTCATGGGAACAGCCACATTTAACTGCGGGCTGTCAAAATAGCCGTAAAAATCACTGATTTGGTATTCGGCTTCATTCCGGAAATCAGAATCCAACTGGGATTTTAAGAAATTTTCTTTTGCTAAGGGATCCTTTGCGTCGGATCCAGTCATTTTTGAAGCAATATCGGTGGACTGAACCAGTGTATGGGCATCTTTGTCAAAAATCAGGATTCCGGCTTCCTCACCAGAAGAAAGAATATCCACCAGCTTCTGAAGCCCCTCTTTGTCAGAAGCTGTGACCTGCCGCCTTGCAATCTCATCAGAAGCAATGTGGGAGGCACTTCTGTACAAGCGATTTCCAACTTCATCTTCCAGATAGGATTCCACAAAGTGAGAGCCTCCTGCTGTGGCAATAAGGAAGCCTGCGATTCCAATCAGAATATAACAGGCGAGCAGCTTGCTATGCACTGTTTTTCTCATTCGCTTTTTACCTCAAATTTATATCCGATTCCCCATACGGTAGAAATGGACCAATTAGGATGATCCTTGATTTTTTCGCGGAGACGCTTGATGTGTACGTCTACGGTTCTGGTATCTCCGATATATTCATAGCCCCAGATATGATCCAGAAGCTGCTCTCTTGTAAATACCTGGTTGGGTGAGGAAGCCAGGAAATAAAGCAGCTCCAGCTCTTTAGGCGGCATGTCTACCTGCTTTCCCATATAGGTGACGGAATAGTTGGTAAGATTTACGGTAAGATCCGGGTAAGCGGCACACTTCTCGTCATTGACAACAGCAGTGGGCTTTGGCTGAAAACGGCGAAGTACTGCGCGCACACGGGCTACCAGCTCTTTGGAGTCAAAGGGCTTGATAATATAGTCATCAGCGCCAAGCTCCAGTCCAAGAACCTTGTCAAAGGTTTCACCTTTGGCAGAGAGCATGATAATAGGCACATCAGAGGTATGGCGGATCTCACGGCATACCTGATAGCCATCAATGCCCGGAAGCATCAGATCCAGAAGAATCAGGTTGGGACGAAAATTCTGGAATTCTTTCAGCGCAAGCTCACCGTCATTTACGATTTTTGTTTCAAAGCATTCTTTGGTAAGATACAGAGAGATCAGCTCTGCAATATTGTTATCATCATCTACAATGAGGATTTTTTGTTTAGTGACCATAGCTTCTCCTTTGATATTTGGAATTCATAACTGCCTGGTAAATTTACGGTTACTTTAGCTTTACAATAGTAACACCGGCATCTCCTTCCCCAAATTCAGCCAGATGGAAATCTGCTACATGCTTCTGGCGGCGGAGATAATTGTGTACGCCCTTTCTAAGGGCTCCTGTTCCCTTTCCGTGAACCACCCTGACGCTTTTTAAGTGTGCAAGATAGGCATCATCCAGATATTTGTCCAGCTCAGCAACTGCCTCGTCTACTGTTTTTCCGAGAAGATTGATCTCTGTGGAAACACTGGTGGATTTGGACATACGGATTTTGCCTGCTCCTGTGCGGGAAAGACCAGGTGTGTTGATTACAGGCTCATCTACAAGCTCCAGATCAGAAATGTGCACCTTGGAGCGGATAATTCCCATTTGTACAAAAAGAAAACCTTTGGAATCAGGATGGCTGCTGACAGTTCCCTTCAGATTCATGCTTAGTACCTGAACCGTATCTCCCAGGGAAAGATCCTTTGGCTTTAATTCTTTCTTTGGCTTCTTTACCGTGGTGTTTATGGACATGCCTTTTTCTGCTTTATTCATACGGGTGCGGAGATTCTGGCGTTCCTTTTCTACGGCAGCAGTGTCCACATGATCTTTCTGGAACTTGTGGAACAGCTTCATAGTCTGATCAGCATACTCCTTGGTATCTGCAAGAATCTTACGTGCTTCTTCATTAGCTTCGCGGAGAATGCGCTCCTTACGCTCATCCAGCTTCTCCTGCTTGGATTCCAGCTCCTGCTTCAGGGCTGCAATTTCAGTTTTGTAGCGCTCAACCTCCAGGCGTTCGTTTTCGATAATTACGCGGCTGTTTTCAAGAGAAGTAAGAACATCCTCAAAGGATTCGTCTTTTTTGCTGATGCGTTTTCTTGCACGGTCGATAATAAAATCAGGAAGTCCAAGCTTGGAAGAAATTGCAAAAGCGTTACTCTTTCCGGGAACTCCGATAAGCAGTCGATAGGTAGGACGCAGTGTTTCCACATCGAATTCACAGCAGGCATTTTCCACGCCTTCAGTGGAAAGGGCGTAAACCTTCAGTTCACTGTAATGGGTGGTTGCCATGGTTCGAATTCCCTGTTCATGAAGGAAAGAGAGAATGGAAATGGCAAGCGCAGCACCTTCTGTAGGGTCAGTACCGGAACCCAGCTCATCGAAAAGCACCAGGGATTCCTGATCTGCCTTTTCGAGGAAGGAGACCACATTGGTCATGTGTGAGGAAAAGGTACTTAAGGACTGCTCAATGCTCTGTTCATCACCGATATCTGCATAAACCTCACGAAAAACAGAAAGCTCAGAGCGGTCAAGAGCCGGAATGTGAAGGCCTGCCTGGCCCATCAGCGTCAAAAGCCCTACTGTTTTCAGGGAAACGGTTTTACCGCCGGTATTAGGTCCTGTTACTACAAGCAGATCAAAATCCTCTCCGATACGGATATCAATAGGAACTGCCTGCTTCTTTGGAATCAGTGGATGACGGGCCTGCTTCAGGCGGATTCGCTTTTCAGTATTAAAAATTGGCTCTGTAGCATTCATATCCATGGCAAGACCTGCTCTGGCAAAAATAAAGTCCAGCTGAATCATAATTTCCAGATCGGCACGGATTGCTTCTACATTCTGTGCAGTCTGCTCACTTAAAGAAGCGAGGACAGCTTCGATTTCCTTCTGCTCATCAAGCTCAAGCTCACGAATGTCATTATTCAGCTTAACGATGGCAAGAGGTTCAATAAATAATGTTGAGCCTGTGGAGGACTGGTCATGGATCATACCGGGAACCTGTCCTTTGTATTCAGCCTTGACCGGGATACAGTAGCGGCCATTTCGCATGGTGATTACAGAATCCTGCAGATAGCTGCGGGCACTTCCATTTACCAGGGAGGCAAGCTGTGTATGAATACGGTCATTGGCAATTTTCATGCTGCGGCGTACATGCATCAGTCCGCTGCTGGCATTATCGCTGATCTCATCCTGAGAAAGGATGCAGCGTCGGATTTCGGAAGAAAGAGGAGTCAGAGGCTCCAGGCTTTCAAACATGCCGTCCAGAGAATCTTCTCTGGCATCTCCACGTTCATTTCGTGAGTAGGCTTTGACACGGTTGGTATTTTCCAGAAGTCCGGCAATGGCAAGAAGCTCAGAAATTCCAAGGGAGCTTCCGATCTCAAGACGCTTCAGGGAGCCACGTACATCCTTTACACTTCCAAAGGAAACATTTCCCTTTTGAAAAAGACGGGTGAGTGCATCCTTTGTCTGGGTCTGCATGTGACGGATCTCATAAACATCCTCAGATGGGAGAAGGTGTTTGCACAGGTCTTTTCCCATGGGGGAAGAAGCCTTCTCGGCCAGCTGGTCGATGATCTTATAATATTCAAGTGATTTTAAAGCTTTTTGATTCATAGTTTCTCCTGTAAATAAATTGCTATTTACTCTGTTCACGAGACACACTCAAGAGCCGGATCGCAAAAGGCACTCTGAATGATGCGACATACATGAACAGCTTTGCTGCAACATCTATTGTACATGATTTACAGATACTTGAAAAGGAAAAAGTGGGAAGAAATTCATAAAATGTTCATAAATATTTGATATGCTGTAAAAGATTCGGATTCTTTATTGTAAGTGTGTTTGCGCTGGCAAACAGAAGGACTTTTACAAACACGCTTTAGAAAGGTTAGGAAAGAGATTATATGCGTTTTTTAAATGAGTTACATGAGGGCGATAGGATTAGCGGTATTTATCTGTGTAAGCAGAAGCAGCCGGCTGTGACTAAGAATGGCAAGCCCTATGAAAATATTATTCTCCAGGATAAAACAGGAGTGATGGATGGTAAGATCTGGGACCCAAATTCCCTTGGAATTGATGACTTTGATGCACTGGATTATATTGAAGTTATGGGAGATGTAACCAGCTTTGCAGGTGCTATGCAGCTGAATATCAAGCGTGTACGCAAGGCAGGTGAGGGGGAATACAATCCGGCTGACTATCTTCCTGTAAGTGAGAACAGCACAGATGATATGTATGCACAGCTGATGACCATGATCGGTACAGTTAAGAATGGATATCTGAATACACTTTTGACGAAGCTGTTTGTGGAGGATAAAGAATTTCTGAAATCCTTTGAGGAGCATTCCGCAGCCAAGACAGTGCATCATGGCTTTATGGGTGGTTTGATGGAGCATACCTTAAGTGTTGCAAGACTTTGTGATTATATGGCAGGTGCCTATCCGGTAATCAAACGTGATATGCTCATTACAGCAGCTTTGCTCCATGATGTGGGCAAGACAAGAGAGCTTTCTTCCTTCCCTCTGAATGACTATACAGATGAGGGACAGCTTCTGGGACATATTATTATCGGAGCCCAGATGATTCACGATCTGGCGAAGGAGATTCCGGATTTTCCCCAGGATCTTGAGAACCAGCTGGTACATTGTATTCTGGCACACCATGGGGAACTGGAGTATGGATCTCCTAAGAAGCCTGCAATGGTAGAAGCAGTTGCCCTGAATCTTGCAGATAATACAGACGCCCGCATGGAAACCCTTACCGAGATTTTTGCAGCAGATAAGAGCAAGAAGGAATGGCTGGGATACAACAGATTGTTTGAATCAAACTTAAGAAAGACAGGAGAATGGTAATCTTTATGGAATATCGTAAGAATGATATTGTTACGTTAAAGATTGAAGATTGCGGAATTGACGGTGAAGGTATCGGAAAGGCTGATGGCTTCACCGTTTTTGTCAAAGATGCGGTAATCGGAGACACAGTTCGCGCAAAGATCATGAAAGCGAAGAAGAATTATGGGTATGGAAGACTGGAAGAAATCCTTATCCCATCACCAAACCGTGTGGAGCCCAAATGTGCCTTTGCAAGACAGTGCGGAGGCTGTCAGCTGCAGGCACTTTCTTATGAGAAGCAGCTGGAATTCAAGGCTGGCAAGGTAAAGGGACACCTTGAGCGAATTGGCGGCTTTACAGATATCCCAATGGAAGAGATCCTTGGAATGGAGCAGCCATTTCATTATAGAAATAAAGCCCAGTTTCCTGTAGGAAAATCAAAGGACGGCAGAATTATTACAGGATTTTATGCAGGCAGAACACATAGCATCATCGAGAATCGGGATTGCGCTCTTGGAGTATCTCAGAATAAGGAAGTGCTGGACCGTGTGATCACTCATATGGAAAAGTACAATATTTTACCCTATGACGAGAATACGGGCAAGGGGCTGGTGCGCCATGTGCTGATCCGTTATGGTTTTTTTACAGATGAAATGATGATCTGCCTGATTATCAACGGTGAGAAGCTTCAGGGAGAGGAAGCTCTTGTGAAATCTCTTCAGGAGATTCCGGAGACTGCGAGCATTATGGTAAATGTAAATAAAAAGCGTAACAACGTGATCCTTGGGGAAAAAGTCCGTCTGCTTTGGGGGAAACCTTATATTACGGACAAAATCGGAGAAATTTCCTATCAGATTTCCCCTCTGTCCTTTTTCCAGGTGAATCCATACCAGACCGGGCGTCTTTACGGAAAAGCACTGGAATATGCAGGTCTTACCGGAAATGAGACAGTATGGGATCTTTATTGCGGAATTGGAACAATTTCTCTGTTTCTTGCGCAAAAGGCAAAGATGGTACGAGGCGTGGAAATTATTCCGGCTGCAATCGAGAATGCCAGAGAGAATGCAAGGCTGAATGGCTTTGACAATACGGAATTTTTTGTTGGAAAGGCAGAAGAGGTTTTACCGGAGCAGTATGCACATACAGGAGAGCGTGCTGATGTGATCGTGGTGGATCCGCCTCGCAAGGGCTGCGATGAGACACTGCTTGCAACTATCATCGAAATGCAGCCTGATCGTGTTGTCTATGTAAGCTGCGACAGTGCTACTCTTGCCCGCGATCTGAAGTACCTTTGCGCCCATGGCTATGAACTGAAGAAGGTCTGTCCGGTAGATATGTTCCCGAATACGGTGTCGGTGGAGACGGTATGCCTCTTAGTTCTGAGAAATCCTGTGACACATATCAACATTGATGTAGATGTGGAAGAAATGGTGCA
>CAKRKL010000053.1 GCA_934358405.1 uncultured Blautia sp. | reverse complement strand
TTGTTCTCGCAGCTCTGGTTTCCTACTGTACAGGATGTCTTGCATGCGGACTGACATGATGTCTGGCACTCGCCGCATCCGCCTTTCTTTACAGTGTTCTGCAGATTCTTTGTATTTAATGTTTTGATATGCTGCATGATATATCCTCCTTATGTATATTAATCTTTGCCTAGTATATCATATATTTTTTTATTTTTAAAGTATTTTTTTCAGGAAAGCATTCCTCCTAATGCACCACCGCCAAGGCACATAAAAAACGTGGTCACGGCATGAATCAGGCTCATATCCCATTTACCTTTTACCCCAAAGGATACTGTAATCAAAAGCAGATAATAAAAAACTCCCACCAGGATTCCCCAGAGATATTTATCCTTTCTCAGAATCCTTCCTGCCATAAAGCCGCCAAGCAGACAGGATAAAATATACACTGCCACAATGCCGGCAGATACAGGCGCTTCACCCAGATCAAACCAAAACAGCAGAAACGCCAGAAGCAGCAGGAAGATTCCTGTTACTGCGTAAGAAAAAAGCAGCGATTTTAAAATTGCTTTTGCCTTCATAAAAACAGCCCTCCTATACGAAATATATGGGAGGGCCGCCCTAATTATTCACTTATGTATACTAATTAGTTTTCTTTTCTTCGAATGCCAAAGACTGCTGCGATTGCGGCAACAGCTGTCATCAGCAGAAGCACAAACGGAAGGATCGTGGTCTCATCACCAGTCTTAACTGCATTAGATGTCTGGCTCTGTGCGCTGTTGTTCGCTGTATTACCAGCTGACTGGCTATTATTTCCAGACAGACTGCTGTTGTCTGCGGAAGCTGTTCCGTTACTGTTATTTCCGCCGGACGTATTCTGTGTGTTGCTTCCCTGGCTGCTGTCAGATGTATTTGTGCTGCCGGATGTGTTTGCTGTACCGGAATTATCTGCTGCAGCTGTTCCTGAAACCGTTCCGCCATTATTATCACCAGCATTTGCGCTGTCTGTTCCGGCACCTGCAATTCCATTTCCGGCAGTTCCTCCGCCATTTACATTTGTTCCTGCTGATCCGCTGCCTGCAGTACCTGTAACAGCCGGAGACGGTGTGGGTGTTCCGCTTACAGCCGCAGCAGGTGTAGGGGTAGGTGTTCCGTTCTCTCCGTAAGCGCCGTTGGCAATCTCATCTCCAATAATCGGACGAAAGCCTGCAATTCCAAACGGGCTAAAGGAATGGGTGCTGAACACCATTGTACTTCCGTTCACACTTGGAACAATCGTTTCGGTTGCACCATTTGCAAGAAGATGCTCAATAGAATACTCATAGCCTTCTTTTACCGGAATTGTAACACTTACATATTGTCCATCCGGTATCTCATATTCTGTATTATTTCTCAGATCCCATAATTTAAATTCATAGGACTGGAAAATATTAGCTTTACCTTCATTCTTAAATTCGTAATTCTCGCCGCTTTCCACCTGGAACTGTACGTACCACGGAAGATCAATACCGGACACAGTAATACCCTCACAGGTATGGTTCTCTGCTGCTCTTTCAGCCTGCTGCTCTTCCGTAAGTCCCTCTTCTGCTGTACTGGGTCTGCCATCAGAAGCAGTGAAATCCACCGGATTGTCAAAGATATTCTTCTCATCGGAAGGAGCATCTTCTTTCGTTTCCTCTTTGATTTCTTCTTTGGTGTCTTTTTCAGGCTCTTCTTCGGTGTCCTCATCTGCCTTGACATCATCCAGCACAGTTGCTCCCGGCATAAGTTCGCCAAGTGTCTCGTTCAGAATTCCACCTGTGATTTCACCGGTATCCTCAGCCGATGCTTCTCCAACGGTCTGATCTTCTGTCTGATCTTCCGTCTGATTCTGTACCTCATCTGTCTTCGCAGATTCCACATTTTCGGCAGAAGCATCCTGCTGCTTCTCCTTATCAGAGGTCACTTCAGATATGTTCTGCGTGTTATCGTTTTCTTTTTCGCCCTTTAGAAGAATATTTCCAGCATCCTTATCATCTGTTGCCGGTGCTTCTGCCACCAGTTCCTCAGCAGGTGTTTCTACAGGCGTTTCGGCAGGTGCTTCAGTGGGTGTTTCAACAGGTGCTTCGGTAGGTGCTTCAGTGGGTGTTTCGATAGGTGTTTCGGTAGGTGCTTCGATAGGTGCTTCGGTAGGAATGCTTTCCTCCGGGGTCTGGATTTCATCCCTGTCTTCTGCTTTATTATCATCAGCAGAAGAGTCCTGTGTATTATCAGTGGAATCCTCCAGACTGCTTACTACAACATTGATAGTGCCTTTTACTACTTTTTTCTCAGTATCCCATCCAGGCAGATAAGAAAGATCAATATTTTCAGCAGGCTTAAATATTACATCGCACGCCTGCACTCTCTTATCTGGTATAAACTCGCCATCTACCCAGGAAAGGGTTCCGTAATCACTTTTTGGCAATGTAATCTGAGAAAGAGCTATTGGCTGGTCAATAGTTACATTATCAGGAATAAGACTGGATGTCTCAAGCTTCGTCTCAATATTTCCAATTTCTGCAAAGACCGGATAAACCTGTCCGGTCATCAGCACTGCTGTCATAGCAGCTGCTGCAAGTAATGATACGCTTTTTCTGTACATGACGTTTTTTTTCTTCTTCATTCTGGCACCTCTGTTATTTATATAATGATACTAAAACGTAATCAAAAAATCGTTCTCACCTTCTGCACATCGCAATTTATCGGAATGATTTTTCAAACACGATCTAGAATCCACAAGTCTGATTCATAAATTTTCTCTGTTTATAATAGTTAGGGACAAAACTCCCATGTTTACACTATATCAAATCTTTATTCTTTTGTAAATATTTTGTAACATTTTATTTTATTTTTTACCAAATCGAATTATATCACACTTCTAGTTTTTTCGACACCCCCAAATTCCATTTTTTTCACACATCCTTTCATTGCCTTTCGCCCAACCTTTTTTTCTGATCTGGTTATTATCTAAAAATTATCTAAAAAGTCTTTTCACAACAATGTTTTTTCTTGCTTTTTCCCTCTAAATCATGTATATTTTTCTTATTATAATCAAAAAAGGAGTGAATATAGTTTGGATTCAAGTGTCCCTATACAGGCGGTCACCATACTGATTCTGGTGTTGCTGTCCGCCTTCTTTTCCTCTGCGGAGACGTCTATGACAGCCGCCAACCGCATTCGGATCCATTCCCTCGCAGAACAGGGAAACAAACGTGCCATCACACTGGAGAAAATTATTTCCAACTCCGGCAAGATGCTCAGCACTATTTTAATTGGTAACAATATTGTAAACATTGCCGCGTCTTCCCTCGCTACTACCTTTACTATGAAGGTGTTCGGAAGTGTGTACATTGGTGTAGCAACAGGTATTATGACCCTTTTGGTGCTTCTTTTCGGCGAGATTACCCCTAAGACCGTAGCTACCCTTAAGGCAGATGACCTGGCTCTTGCTTATGCAAGACCGATTTATGCCCTGATGGTAGTGCTCACCCCTGTCATTTATATTGTAGGGAAGCTGGCAAACGGCATTCTCCTTATTCTGAGGATAGATCCTAACGCTAAGAAGGATACCATCACCGAACACGAGCTTCGCTCTATGGTAAATGCAGGTCAGGAAAATGGTGTAATTGAACGGGAAGAAAAGCAGATGATCTACAATGTGTTTGATTTCGGTGATTCTGCTGCAAAGGATGTTATGATTCCCAGGATTGACATGACGTTTATTGATGTGGAATCCTCATATCAGGAGCTTCTGGATATTTTTAAGGAAGACATGCACACCCGTTTTCCGGTTTATGAAGACAATACAGATAATGTTATCGGTATTATCAACATCAAGGATCTGCTCCTCTATCCGGATAATGAACAGTTTTCTATTCGGAAGATTCTTCGCGAGCCGTATTTCACTTATGAATATAAGCGCACCACAGATCTGATGCTGGAAATGCGTAAGGCTTCTGTGAACCTTGCCATTGTACTTGACGAATATGGCTCTACTGCAGGACTGGTCACTCTTGAAGACCTTCTGGAGGAAATCGTAGGTGAAATCAGGGATGAATATGATGAGGATGAAGAAGAACCCATACGTGAAATCCAACCCGGAAGAGAATACCAGGTACTGGGTTCTGCCAAATTAAGTGATCTGAATGAGGTTCTTGGAACCAAACTGGAATCTGAGGATTACGATTCTGTAGGCGGATATATTATTGAACAGCTTGATTGCCTGCCACGTGAGGGTGAATCTGTCACTTTGGAAGACGGTATGCGGCTTGTAGTCGATGTTCTTGACAAAAATCGCATCGAGCTGGTTCATATATGGCTGCCTGAACATAGAGAAACCGATGAGAACTCAGAAGATTAGCAAAATAAAATATGTAAATGATCCGAAGTCCTCTCTTTTTGAGATGGGCTTCGGATTTTTTCTTGCAAGAACAAATTTTCAAATCAGGCTTTAGAGCATGTTTGAAAAAGGCTTTAGAGTCCCTTATTTCCAAGCATCAGACAGAACTGTCTGATAATTCTGTCTACTTCTCCTGTAACAGCCTCCACCCCATCTTCTGTTTCTCTCCAGTTTTCCCTGGTAATTCCATCCGGACATGCCGGGCAGACAAGAATTCTGGTTTCCGGATACAAAAGCTGGTAATACATCAGTGAGCGCCTGGCATGATAGGTTTTACAGCACAAAATTGCATTTTTTACCTGAATCCCTTTGCCATCTGTCACCTGCCGGGAATAAATTGCATTTTCATAGGTAAAGGTCGCCTGATCTTCCCGCAGGATTGCCTCCTTTGGAACACCATTTTTCATCAGAACATTCTTTAGAAATTCCCATTCCGTTTCATAGTCTCCGTCATAAATTTCCCGGCGTGACTGTACTCCCACGAATTTTCCCATAGTGATGCTATATTTTCCGCTCGGCAAAATATACGGTGCATATCCTTCTTTATATAGCTGTGCCGCACGCTCTGCCATTTGAGGAAAACCATTTCCCGGCACAAAAATCATATCTGCCTTTTCCGGCTTATCTTCTACAAAAACAAAATCCTCTGTTTTTTTTAAAAATTCACTGTAATCCATTTTTGTTCCTTTCGATTTTATTTTGTTACCAGCAAAGTACTGTACCCCTCATCTCGCAGCTGCTGTTCCATCCGGATAGCATTTTCCAAGTGCATAAACGCACCGACCTGTACTTTATAAAGCTCCCCGTCCTGAAGAATATAGGCCGGATATCCTTTCTCCTGAAGCATATAAAGCATACGATCTGCGTTTTCTTTTTTGCAAAAAACGCCCGTCTGTACACGGTAATATAAAGGCTTCTCTTCCTGCTGCTGATCTAAGGTTCCAAGAATCGCACCAGCAATTGCCTGTGCAATCTCCTCCTGCTTTTCATCATAAAGCTTATTGTCCTTATCAGAATTTATAAAGCCGGTTTCAATAAGAAGTGCCGGCATCCTTGTCTTTCGAAGAACAACCAGTCCCGGTCTTGCCTGAACGCCGATTTCCCGAAAGCCAAGCTCCCCAAGTGCACCAAGAATGTTTCTGGCCATCTCATATTTAACACCCGATTTGTTATAAACCAGGATCTCCACTCCATTGTACTGATTCACTTCCGGACTGCTGTTCCGGTGAAAGGAAATAAAAAAATCCACCTTCGCTTCATTAGCAAGTTTTGCCCTTTCAAAAGGAGAAATGTAATCATCTGTATTTCTGGTATATAGCACCTTTATCCCTTTTTCCGAAAGAATTTTCCCAACTGCCATAGCAAGGGTAAGATTGTCATCCTTTTCCTTGCGACCTTTATATACAGCCCCCGGATCCGTTCCGCCGTGTCCGGCATCTATCATAATGGAATAAGGCATATCAAAATAACCTTTCTTATGACCTCTCCCTATTAGAATATGTAAAAAACGCCCAAAGGTCAAATGAACACGAAATGCTTTTTGACTGTTTTCTCCTTCATGCTATCACATACAGCAAAATTTGTCGAATAATTATTGTCTAAAAATACCAAAAGCCGCTTGACTTTTGCGCTTTAAAGCGTTATTATTTTGTGCAGGCAATACTTTAAACTACGAAAATACTTTTAAGGAGGACATAAACTATGAAAAGAAAGGTTTTATCTGTAATTATGACCGGAATTATGGCTGCCGGTCTTGCTGGTACAGTAACCGTACATGCTGACGAACAGAAAACATACAACATCGGTATCTGTCAGTTGGTTCAGCATGAGGCACTTGACGCTGCAACAGAGGGCTTCAAGGATGCAGTCAAGGAAGGACTCGGAGAAGAGAATGTTACCTTTGATGAGCAGAATGCCCAGGGCGATTCCGCTACCTGCAGCACCATCATCAACAACTTTGTATCCAGTAACGTAGATCTTATCCTTGCAAATGCCACAGCATCTCTTCAGGCCGCTGCAGCAGGAACAAGTGAAATTCCGATTCTTGGAACAGCCGTAACAGAGTATGGTGTTGCTCTTGATCTTACTGACTTCGACGGAACTGTTGGCGGAAATATTTCCGGTACATCAGATCTTGCCCCACTTAAGGATCAGGCTGCGATCATCAACGAGCTTTTCCCTGATGCAAAGACTGTAGGTCTTCTTTATTGTTCCGCTGAGCCAAACTCCCAGTATCAGGTAGATACCGTAAAGACTGCACTTGAGGAGCTGGGATATACCTGTGAATACTATGCATTCTCTGATTCCAACGATATCTCTTCTGTAGTAACAAACGCAGCTGCAGACAGTGATGTTATCTATGTTCCAACCGATAACACAGCAGCTTCCAATACTGAGCTGATCAACAACATCTGCCTTCCGGCAAAGGTTCCGGTAATCGCAGGTGAAGAAGGAATCTGTGCAGGATGTGGTGTTGCTACTCTTTCCATCAGCTACTATGATCTTGGAAAGGCAACCGGAGAAATGGCAGTAAAAATCCTGAAAGACGGTGAAGACATTTCCACAATGCCAGTCGAATATGCACCGAACTTCACAAAAGAATACAATGCAGACATCTGTGAAGAACTTGGAATTGAGGTTCCGGATGATTACGTTGCAATCGGTGCTGATGCTGAATAATACATTCTCATATTGTTCTGACTAATTAATTTCCATTTCAATACAGCAATTGGACACAGACAGCGGGAAGGGAATCCTCTCTCGCTGTTTGTGTCGTTTCTAACAGGAGGACGAAAATATGCAAATCGCAAACTTAATAATGGCACTTCCGGGTGCTGCTGCCCAGGGACTTATCTGGGGAATTATGGCAATCGGCGTATACCTTACTTTCCGTGTTCTGGATATTGCCGATCTGACCGTAGACGGTACTATGTGTACCGGAGGTGCTGTCTGTGTCATGATGATGATCAGCGGACATAACGTATGGATATCTCTTTTAGCGGCAATCTTAGCAGGTATGATTGCAGGACTTGTTACCGGTGTTTTCCACACCTTTATGGGAATCCCGGCTATCCTTGCCGGTATTCTGACACAGCTTTCCCTGTACTCTATCAATCTTAAGATTATGGGAAAAGCCAATCAGGCCATCAATGTTGATAAATATCCTATTCTGATTTCCCTGCGCCGCATCAAAAACGTGCCTATTACACAGAATACTATTTTGATCGTTGCTCTTTTTATAGTAGTGATCATCGCAATTCTGTATTGGTTCTTCGGAACTGAGCTTGGCTGTTCCCTTCGTGCTACAGGATGCAATCCGAACATGTCCCGTGCACAGGGTATCAACACAGATTTCTGCAAGGTACTTGGCCTTATGATTTCCAACGGCCTTGTTGCTTTATCCAGTGCCCTTCTTGTTCAGTATCAGGGCTTTGCAGATGTAAATATGGGACGTGGTGCTATCGTAATCGGACTTGCAGCTGTTATTATCGGCGAAGCAATCTTCAGTCGTATTTTCCGCAATTTCGCACTTCGACTGTTATCTGTAGCATTCGGTTCCATCCTCTACTACCTGGTGCTTCAGACCGTTATCTGGATGGGTATCGACACGGACCTTCTGAAAATGCTGTCCGCACTTGTAGTTGCCGTGTTCCTGGCAGTACCTTACTGGAAGGGAAAATATTTTTCAAAACCAGCAAAACGAGGAGGTAAAAACAATGCTTGAAATTAAAAACATATACAAAACCTTTAACCCAGGAACCATCAACGAAAAAGTAGCTTTAAACGGACTTTCCTTAAAACTAAATGAAGGCGATTTCGTTACTGTTATTGGTGGAAACGGAGCCGGAAAATCCACAATGCTGAATGCAGTTGCAGGTGTCTGGCCGGTAGATGAAGGACAAATCATCATCGACGGAACGGATGTCACCAAGCTTTCTGAGTACAAAAGAGCAGCCTATCTTGGACGTGTATTTCAGGATCCTATGACCGGTACTGCTGCCACCATGGGAATTGAGGAAAATCTGGCTCTTGCAAAGCGCCGAGGTAAAACAAGACTTCTTCGTTCCGGAATTACCAAAGCAGAACGTGCAGAATATAAGGAGCTTCTGAAAATCCTGAACCTTGGACTTGAGGATCGTCTTACCTCCAAGGTAGGTCTTCTCTCCGGAGGACAAAGACAGGCTCTTACTCTTCTGATGGCTACTCTGCAGAAGCCAAAGCTCCTTCTTTTGGATGAGCATACCGCAGCCCTTGATCCAAAAACCGCCGCAAAGGTTCTGGATATTACAGATACGATCGTTAACCGTGATCATCTCACCACCCTGATGATCACTCATAACATGAAAGACGCTATTGCCCACGGCAACCGCCTGATCATGATGATGAACGGAAAAATCGTCCTGGATATTCAGGGAGAGGAAAAGAAAAAGCTTACTGTTAAACAGCTACTTGACAAATTCGAGGAAGCCAGCGGAGAAGAATTTTCTAATGATTCTGCAATTCTTGGATGATAGAAATACATTTCTTTTACATATTAAAAGCTGCCGTCAGAACCGCATTTCTGACGGCATTTTTTATGTAATAGGAACTGACGTGGTAAAACGGACTTGTGCGCTTTGTTCCATATCTCTTTTATTCAGCTTCTTTATCCTTGTGAGGACTTCCGATATCCAAAAAAGATGCTCCCTGATACATCATAAAATCCCCGGTTTCCCTGCAGTATCTGTACACCTTATCTGTCAGGAAGTCTTCATCCGGTGTAGCCTCTCGGATAGTGTCCTTTAATACCACTTCCAGATCCTCCGGGTAAGACAGATTTACATTATGGATCATCACCTCATGAATGCTTGTAAATACCAGATAAAAGTCTGCATCCATTAAATCTGCAATTCTTCTCGCCACTCCTGGCAAAAATGCTGCTACTGCACCATTGGTTCTTCTTGCTGTACTCAGACAGTTTCCGATACTATCCCTTTTCAACTGGTAATCATGATTCAGATCCATAAAGCACTCTCCATTGTACATAGGGTTCCCAATCAGTTTTTCCCACAAAAAAATCCGCGGTGGTGAGATAAAATAGGTATTCAAAAGTGCATTCTCAAAAACTGTCGCTTCTTCCATTCCCCAGTTTTTCACGCAATTTCCGGGAACCTTAATGCTGGTGGTGCAGCCATTCAGCTGTCCAATCTGCATATATAACACCAATGCGATATCTCCTATCACCCGATATACAGCTTTGGAAAGTTCTCTTTGATGACGTTTTCGGTTTAGCAGCCGTACAAACAGATCTTTTTTCACTTTGTCATAGTTATCCAGGTTTTGAGTTTTTTCAAAAAATCCGGCATTTTTTAATTTACGGATTTCTTTTTCTATTCTATCTGCAATTTTTTCCAAAGGCATACCGTTCTGATACTCTTCAAACAGTTCTTCTGTATGAAGCCCGCATACCTCTTTCCCGGCTGGTGAGGCATTACATTCTACAAACAGCCGATCACCATCAGGTGTCATTCCCTGTTCCTCCCGTTCTCTAAAAAAGATCTGTCGTTTTTCCAGCCCCAGCTGTTCTAATAACAGTTGACGCAAATTCTCCACAAATACGTCATACTCTCTACACATATACAATTCCTTTCTTTACAAAAAATAGTCTTACTTTGAAATAAAACGGGCGAATGCCCTGATGACCACAGATTCTGCAGTGCATTGCAGATAATCTGCATATAAAAAAGATAGAAGCAAATTGCTCCTTTTGAGTTGCTGTAGGGATAGTATATAAGAAACACACAGATTTGTAAAGTAGTTTTCATCGACAGAATACAGATATTTTTTCTCTTAAGCGGCAAGATTTTCAATTATAATTTCCAGTATGCAAAAAGGGCTGCCGCAAATACGACAGCCCAATATAATACAGTCAGATTATGCCTGCGGACCAGCAGAAACAAGTGCTTTACCAGCCTCATTTCCTTCATATTTCTTGAAGTTCTTAACGAAACGATCTGCAAGGTCTTTTGCTTTAACTTCCCACTCAGAAGCATCAGCGTATGTGTCACGAGGATCAAGGATACCTGTGTCAACGCCTGTAAGTTCTGTCGGAACCTCAAAGTTGAAGAATGGAATCTTCTTAGTCGGAGCTGTTAAGATAGCGCCGCTGAGAATTGCATCGATAATACCACGAGTATCTTTAATGGAGATACGTTTTCCGGTTCCATTCCATCCTGTGTTAACCAGGTATGCTTTTGCTCCGCTCTTCTCCATTTTCTTAACAAGCTCTTCAGCATATTTAGTCGGATGCAGTTCAAGGAATGCCTGTCCGAAGCAAGCTGAGAATGTAGGTGTAGGCTCTGTGATTCCACGCTCTGTACCAGCAAGTTTAGCTGTGAATCCAGACAGGAAGTAGTACTGAGTCTGCTCCGGTGTCAGGATAGATACTGGAGGAAGTACTCCAAATGCATCTGCTGAAAGGAAGATAACATTCTTAGCAGCCGGTGCGGAGGAAATCGGACGAACGATTTTCTCAATGTGGTTGATCGGATAAGATACACGAGTATTCTCTGTAACGCTCTTATCTGTGAAATCAATCTTGCCTTCAGCATCAAGTGTAACGTTCTCAAGAAGAGCGTTTTTCTTGATTGCATTGTAGATATCCGGCTCAGACTCTTTGTCAAGGTTGATAACCTTAGCATAGCATCCGCCCTCGAAGTTGAATACTCCGTTGTCATCCCAGCCGTGCTCGTCATCACCGATCAGAAGTCTCTTAGGATCTGTGGAAAGTGTAGTCTTACCTGTTCCGGAAAGACCAAAGAAGATAGCGGTGTTCTCACCGTTCATATCTGTGTTTGCAGAGCAGTGCATGGAAGCGATGCCCTTCAGCGGCAGATAGTAGTTCATCATAGAGAACATACCTTTCTTCATCTCTCCGCCGTACCATGTATTCACGATAACCTGCTCACGGCTTGTAATATTGAACATTACAGCAGTCTCAGAATTAAGACCTAATTCCTTATAGTTCTCAACTTTAGCCTTGGAAGCATTGTAAACAACGAAATCCGGCTCAAAGTCCTTAAGCTCTTCTTCTGTAGGCTGAATGAACATGTTTGTTACAAAATGTGCCTGCCAAGCAACCTCAACGATGAAACGGATTGCCATACGAGTATCTTTGTTAGCACCGCAGAATGCATCTACTACGAAAAGTCTCTTATTAGAGAGCTCTTTCTTAGCGATCTCTTTCACTGCATTCCATGCTTCCTGTGTTGCAGGATGGTTATCATTCTTATATTCGTCAGATGTCCACCATACAGTGTCCTTGGAATTCTCGTCCATTACGATATATTTGTCTTTAGGAGAACGTCCGGTATAAATACCTGTCATAACGTTAACAGCGCCAAGCTCGCTGACCTGTCCTTTTTCAAAGCCCTCAAGACCTGGTTTGGTCTCTTCTTCAAATAACATCTCATAAGAGGGGTTGTAAACAATTTCTGTAGTTCCGGTAATGCCATACTTGCTTAAATCAATCTTTGCCATCTTACACTTAACCTCTTTTCTCTAAAATGGAATTCATCTGCAACCGCAGATTCTATAGCTGCCGCTCTTCGTTCACCGTAATACGTATTGAAGAATATTACCCCAAGCCGCAGCTTCTGTGGTACAAAGCCCAAGGAATGGAACCGGATTGATTCCCTTTTTCCTTATCCTATATTATACATATCTGGATGATAAAATCAACACAATTTTTCCGATTTTTGAAATTTTGTTAAAGTTTTATCAACGTATAGAATGATCAAAGAACCTTTTTTTGCGGCTTTTAAAATGCTTTAAGATTTTGCTTCAGATATGCAAGAAAACCTTCGCAGCCTTCCATCACATCCTGATAGGTAGCTTCAAAGTTTCCGGTGTACCATGGATCTGCAATATCTCTTGGGTTATCTGTGTAATCAAGCAGACGCTTTATTTTGTGCTCCGGATCTTTTCCTACGATTCTCAGAATATTTCGGATATTGCGATCTTCCATTCCCAGGATATAGTCATATTTTTCATAATCTGCCTTTGTAATCTGCACCGCTCTTTTTCCATAACAGGAAATTCCATGTTTGGCCAGTTCCCGTTGTGCCGGAGGATAAACAGGATTTCCCACACCATTCCAAATTTCTTCTGTGCTGGTGGCAGCAGATGCAATATAGAATTGCTCCGACAAGCTTTGCCGGGTTACTATATCCTTCATAATAAATTCCGCCATGGGACTGCGGCAGATATTGCCGTGGCAGACAAATAACACACTTATCATTGCTTAAAACTCCTTGAAATGCTGTATTTACGCTGTTTGCAG
>CAKRKL010000052.1 GCA_934358405.1 uncultured Blautia sp. | reverse complement strand
GATATCTAAAGAAGTGCATGATGTAAATGGTGTGAGTGCATACCATCTCATTATGTACTTTTTTATATGGAGTTATAAAAAAATCGTTAAATACACTCCGGAAACAGCATAAAAAAAGAACGTCTTCACAGACGTTCTACAAAATTCTTATTACGCGCGCCGCACCTCGGAATGGTCTCACAGACGTTACCTCTACAGTTAACTCAGCCCAGGCACCCTCACGGCACACAAGAGCTTCTGCTTAGTGCTGCTGCATTCCTGCCCTGACACGGTTCACAGATTCCTGTTGCGTAAGACCCAGACGTCAACGCCACTTATAAAGGGCTGCTCCACAAGATACAAGCCTCAGATTGGCATCACCCCTGCTGTAGCGGATTGCAGGTACAGGGCACCGCTATCTCCCCGGCTGCGCGGATTTTAATTATAATAGAAATGCCTGGATTTGTCAATAGATTTACCATTTTTGCTGTAGAAAATCTTTTCCGTATCAAATTCCTTGTTGTGTGAAACTATGAAATATTATATAATGATAATGCTAAGGGCAAAAAATATTTTGCCCCTCTGATATCGATGTGTGTGCCAAAGGTGACGACTGTTTGCAAAAGACACAGAAATGGAGGATACTATGATTAAAAGAATCGGCTTATTAACAAGCGGCGGTGACTGCCAGGCTCTGAATGCCACTATGCGTGGAGTTGTAAAGGGACTGACCAACAGTATTGATGATCTGGAGGTTTATGGCTTTGACGATGGATATAAAGGGCTGATCTACGGTAAATATCGCATGCTTACATCCAGAGACTTTTCTGGAATCCTTACACAGGGAGGAACCATTCTGGGAACATCCAGACAGCCGTTTAAGCTTATGCGTGTGCCAGATGAGAAGGGGCTGGATAAAGTAGAAGCAATGAAGCAGACTTACTATAAGCTTTGCCTGGACTGCCTGGTAATTCTGGGTGGTAACGGAACTCAGAAGACAGCCAACCTTTTACGAGAGGAAGGTCTGAATATCATTCATCTGCCCAAGACCATCGACAATGATATCTGGGGAACAGATATGACCTTTGGCTTCCAGAGCGCAGTAAATATTGCAACCAACGCAATTGACTGCATTCATACAACTGCAGCTTCTCATGGCCGCGTATTTATTGTGGAAGTTATGGGACACAAAGTAGGAAGTCTTACTTTGCATGCCGGAATTGCAGGCGGAGCAGATATTATCCTGATTCCGGAGATTCCTTATGATATTAAGAAGGTAGTTGCAGCCATTCAGAAGAGGTCAAAGGCTGGCAAGCGTTTCACAATCCTTGCTGTGGCAGAGGGTGCCATTTCCAAGGAAGAGGCTTTGCTTTCCAAGAAGGATTATAAGAAGAGACTGGAAGAGCGTGCCAAAAAGTATCCGTCCGTATCTTATGAAATTGCAGATAAAATCACCCAGGAGCTTGGATCTGAGGTTCGTATCACAGTTCCGGGACATACACAGCGCGGAGGTGCACCATGTGCATACGATCGTGTGCTTTCTACAAGAATCGGAGCAGGCGCTGCTGAGGCAATCCTTGATGGAGAATATGGTGTCATGATCGGTGTTGTAAACGGCAAGATCAAGAGAGTTCCTCTTGAAGAGTGTGCCGGTAAGCTTAAGATGGTTTCTCCAAAAGACCAGACCGTCAAAGCTGCAAAACAGATCGGTATCAGCTTTGGCGACTGATTCTGCTTTCAGAAAGGAGTTTCCATAAATGAGCTATACTGCTCTATATCGGAAGTTCAGACCGGATAACTTCGATGACGTTAAGGGTCAGGATCACATTGTGACTACCCTGACCAATCAGATTAAGGCAAACCGTATCGGACACGCCTATCTGTTTTGCGGCACTCGGGGAACCGGTAAGACGACCGTTGCAAAAATACTGGCGAAGGCAGTGAACTGCCAGCATCCGGTAAATGGAAGCCCCTGTGGTGAATGTGAAATGTGTAAGGCGATACAGGCTGGAACCTCAATGAATGTGATTGAAATTGATGCCGCATCTAACAACGGTGTTGATAATATCCGCGAGATTCGTGAGGAAGTGGCCTATCGCCCTACAGAAGGAAATTATAAGGTATACATTATCGACGAGGTTCACATGCTTTCGACAGGAGCATTTAATGCTCTTCTGAAAACACTGGAGGAACCTCCGTCTTATGTTATCTTCATTCTTGCTACCACAGAGGCACACAAGATTCCGATCACGATTCTGTCCAGATGCCAGAGGTACGATTTTCATCGTATTTCTATTGATACTATTGCGGCAAGGCTGGATGAGCTTTTAAAGATCGAGAATGTAGAAGCTGAGGAAAAGGCTGTCCGCTATGTGGCAAAGGCCGGAGACGGCTCCATGCGAGATGCTTTAAGCCTTCTGGATCAATGCATTGCTTTTTATCTTGGACAGACGCTGACCTATGATAAGGTTCTGGAAGTTCTTGGTGCGGTTGACACTGAAGTATTCAGTAAACTGCTTCGCCAGGTGCTTAAGGGCAATGTGACGGCAGCAATCCGCACTTTGGAAGATCTGATCATAGGGGGAAGAGAGCTGGGACAGTTTGTAGGAGATTTTACCTGGTACATGCGTAATCTTCTCCTTGTGAAAACATCCGAGAATCCGGAAGAAGCTATTGACGTATCCTCTGAGAATCTGAAGCTTTTGCAGGAAGAATGTGAAATGGTGGATGTAGAAACGCTGATGCGCTACATTCGTATTTTTTCTGATCTTTCCAGCCAGATTCGCTATTCTACTCAGAAGCGTGTTCTGGTAGAAATTGCGCTGATCAAGCTGTGTCGTCCTGCTATGGAGACAAATCTGGATTCAGTGTTGGATCGTCTGCGTGTTTTAGAACAGCGCATGGATGAGCGTCCGGTTCAGCAGGGGAGCGCAGGAGATATGATCGGTGTTTCGGATGCAGGTGCGATGGCACAAAAGGCGTCTGTGGCTCCTGTAAAAGCAGCACCGGAGGACTTACAGAAGATTGTTGCCAGCTGGCGTGTGATTGTAGGTCAGACCAGCGGCATTTTCAAGCAGATGCTTCAGAAAGCAATCCCCAAGTACAATGGTGAGACAGGTGAGCCGGTGCTCTATGTGGAATTTCAGGATTTCCTGGGCAAAACCTATGTGGACAATCCAGAGGCTGAGAATGAACTGAAATCTATCATTGCAGCACAGACCGGTAAGTCAGTAGAATTGAAAATGGTAGTGGCGAAGGAACATCATCATACCAATCTTGCTCAGGTAACCGTAGACCAGGCTATCCGGGAAAATATCCATATGGATGTTGTGGTGGAAGAGGACCCGGATGATCCGGAAGCTTAAAAAATGCCGGAAAACAAGACGAATATAATAAATATTGAGTTCAGGAGGAATGTGTAATGGCAAAGCGTGGAGGTTTTCCCGGAATGGGAATGCCGGGAAACATGAACAATCTGATGAAACAGGCACAGAAAATGCAGCGTCAGATGGAAGAGAACCAGAAGGCTCTTGAGGAGAAGGAATTTACTGCAGCTGCAGGTGGCGGAGCAGTGGAGGTTACAATTTCAGGTAAGAGAGAAGTAACCAAAGTAAAGCTTGCAGAAGAGGTTGTAGATCCGGACGACATTGAAATGCTTGAGGATCTTATTGTTGCTGCAACAAATGAAGCACTTCGCAAGGTGGAGCAGGAGAATCAGGCTGTAATGTCCAAGCTTACAGGCGGTCTTGGCGGATTAGGCGGAGGTCTTCCATTCTGATGGAATACTACAGCAGTCATATTAACAAATTGATCGAGCAGCTTTCCCATCTGCCTGGAATCGGTGCGAAATCAGCCCAGCGCCTGGCCTTTCATATTATGAATATGCCAAAAGACCAGGTACAGCAGCTGACCGGAGCTATTACAGATGCAAGAATGAATGTGCAGTACTGTAAGTGCTGTTATACTCTTACAGATAAAGAAATGTGTCCGATCTGCAGTAATCCAAGACGTGACCACAGTACGATCATGGTAGTGGAGAATACAAGAGATCTTGCTGCCTATGAAAAAACAGGCAAATTTGACGGTGTTTATCATGTGCTCCATGGCGCAATTTCTCCTATGCTTGGAATCGGACCGGACGATATTAAACTCAAGGAACTGATTCAGCGCCTTCAGGGAGATGTAAAGGAAGTAATCATTGCTACCAATTCCAGTCTGGAAGGAGAAACTACAGCTATGTATATTAGTAAGCTGATCAAGCCTACCGGAATCAAGGTAAGCCGCATTGCAAGCGGTGTGCCTGTAGGTGGTGATCTGGAATACATTGATGAGGTTACTCTTCTTCGTGCACTGGAAGGGCGCGTGGAGCTTTGAGATTAAGCACGGTGGGAGGTGTTTCCTGTGACCAGAAAAAAAGTGACCTCATCTGATGTGGCAGAGAAAGCAGGAGTTTCTCAGGCTACGGTTTCTATGGTGCTGAATCACAAATATAATGTCTCTTTTTCCAGGGAAACTGTGGAAAAGGTGGAAAATGCTGCCCGGGAGCTGGGGTATCGTCTGCCTGGAAACAGAAACCGGAAAGAGAACAAAAAAGAAAAGCTGATCGTAGTATTTTGCCCTACTATCACCAGCCCGTACTATGTCCTGCTGCTTCAGGGCATTGAAGCCGTGGCAAATGAGCGGGGGTACGGAGTTTTTATCTGTAATACCCAGCGCGATGCAAGGCTGGAGGAGAAATATCTGCGAATGATCCGTGCAATGGGGCCACAGGGGATTATTTATGCGTGCAATCCGCATCCGGACTATATCAGTCAGGTGGAAGAAATGGCAAGGGATATCCCGTTGGTCATTATCAGCAACAAGGAGAAAATCAGCACAGTAGATGCGATCAACCAGGATAATACAGAGGTTGGCCGTCTGATGGCAAAACATCTGTTGAATCTGGGCCACAGGGATGTGGCGTTTATCACTCCGCCCCTTACAAAGAGGCAATGGCAGCGCTCCAAGCGCGTGGATGGCTTTGTCAGAGAATTTGAAAAAGCCGGTCTTGCCGGTCATGTGATCATCAAGGCAGCAGATGAGTCAGTAGATCGCTGTAATCCTCAGACAGATTCCGAATATTCGATGGGATATGCGTTGACGAAATCTCTTCTTGAGGATGGCAGAAGATTTACAGCTATTGCCGGGCAGAATGATATGATGGCCATAGGCGCTGTTGATGCCTTGCAGGATGCAAGACTGCGTGTGCCTAAAGACGTATCAGTTATAGGCTGTGACAATATTTTCTATTCCGGAATCAGGAGAATATCCCTGACAACAATCGATCATTTTGTTGCGCTTAAAGGCAGAGATGCCTGTGATATAATTATTCGCAAGATTGATACAGATAACCGCTTTGGGGAAGGGATACGCCCTACAAGTGTGTACAATATTGAGTATAATCCTAAGATCATCGTGCGAAAAACTACTGGGTATGCAAGGCTGGATAAGCCGGAAGCAACAGTGGAGAAAACAGCTGAAAATAAGATTAAATAAATGAATCAAATAGAATTATTAGTAATAAAATCTGGAAAAACAAATTGAAAAAACTTTGCAAAAGCATATAAATACTGTAAAAAATTGATTGATAGATAAATAACAAATCTGAAACATATTAATAAAAACAGCAAATTATTAATTGGAATTTTATTAATAAAAAGCACCTGGCTTGACCTGCCAATGGAGTTTGATATAATGAAAGCATAAAAACGCTTAAATAAAATTCAGGAGGATAAAATCATGAAATTTTTTATTGACACAGCAAAGGTTGAGGATATTAAAGCAGCTAACGATATGGGAATCATCTGCGGAGTAACAACAAATCCATCTCTGATCGCAAAAGAAGGAAGAGACTTCAATGAAGTAATCAAGGAGATCACAGAGATCGTAGACGGACCGATCAGCGGTGAGGTTAAAGCTACTACAACAGATGCAGAGGGAATGATTCGTGAGGGTCGTGAAATTGCCAAGATTCATCCAAACATGGTTGTTAAGATTCCGATGACATGCGAAGGTCTGAAAGCTGTCAAGGTTCTTTCAAAAGAAGGAATTAAAACAAATGTAACCCTGATCTTCAGTGCCAATCAGGCACTTCTTGCTGCAAGAGCAGGTGCTACCTATGTATCTCCATTCCTTGGAAGACTTGATGATATTTCTACAGACGGTGTTGATCTGATCCGTCAGATCGCTGATATGTTTGCTGTAGCAGGCATCGATACTGAAATTATCGCCGCAAGCGTTCGTCATCCGATGCATGTAACACAGTGTGCGCTTGCAGGTGCTGATATTGCAACTGTACCGTTTAAAGTACTTGAGCAGATGACACATCATCCTCTCACAGACGCCGGAATCGTGAAATTCCAGAATGATTACAAAGCTGTATTTGGTGAATAATAGATACAGGACTTGCGGGAACTTACAAAAGGTCGCAATCTGTGTATCACGAAATAATAAGGAGAATTGATAAATGGAGAATTTAGAGCTTCAGAAAACTGCAAACGAAGTCCGCAAGGGCATCGTAACTGCACTGCATGCTGCTAAAGCCGGTCATCCGGGCGGATCTTTATCAGCAGCAGATGTATTCACATATCTTTATTTTGAGGAAATGAACATCGATCCTAAGGATCCTAAGAAAGCTGACCGCGACCGTTTTGTCCTTTCAAAGGGTCACACTGCACCGGGACTCTACTCTGCACTTGCACAGAGAGGATATTTCCCAAAGGAGGATCTGGTAACACTTCGTCACCTTGGATCCTATCTTCAGGGACATCCGGATATGAAACATATTCCAGGTGTTGACATGTCAAGTGGTTCTCTTGGACAGGGAATTTCTGCTGCAGTCGGAATGGCGCTTTCAGCTAAATTATCTGATGACAGCTATCGCGTATATACACTTCTTGGAGATGGTGAGATCCAGGAGGGACAGGTATGGGAAGCTGCTATGTTTGCAGGCGCAAGAAAGCTGGATAATCTTGTAGTGATCGTTGACAATAACGGTCTTCAGATTGATGGTAAAGTAGAAGATGTATGCTCTCCATATCCAATTGATAAAAAATTCGAGGCATTTAATTTCCACGTAATCAATGTAGCTGATGGAAATGATATGGCACAGCTGCGCGCTGCTTTTGACGAAGCAAAGGCTACCAAGGGAATGCCTACTGCAATTGTCATGAAAACCGTAAAAGGAAAAGGAGTTTCCTTCATGGAAAACCAGGTTGGCTGGCATGGAAAAGCTCCTAATGACGAAGAATACGCACAGGCTATGGCAGATTTGGAAAAGGTAGGTGAAGCATTATGTCAGAAGTAAAGAAGATTGCCACCAGAGCAAGCTATGGAAATGCTCTTGTAGAACTTGGAAAGAAACATGATGATCTGGTTGTTCTGGATGCTGACCTTGCTGCAGCTACACAGACCGGAATTTTCAAAAAAGCATTCCCGGAGCGCCATATTGACTGTGGTATTGCAGAGTGTAATATGATGGGTATTGCAGCCGGACTTGCAACAACAGGAAAAGTACCGTTTGCAAGTACCTTTGCAATGTTCGCTGCAGGCCGTGCATTTGAGCAGATCCGTAACTCTGTGGGATATCCGAAGCTGAATGTTAAGATTGGTGCTACTCACGGTGGAATTTCCGTTGGCGAGGATGGTGCTACTCATCAGTGTTGCGAGGATTTTGCGCTTATGCGTACCATTCCTGGAATGGTAGTAGCATGCCCGGCAGATGATATTGAGGCAAAGGCTATGGTAGAGGCTGCTTACGAGCATGTTGGCCCTGTATACATGAGATTTGGACGTCTTGCAGTTCCGGTTATCAATGATAATCCTGATTATAAATTTGAGCTTGGTAAAGGCATTGTCCTTCGTGAAGGAAAAGACCTTACTATTATTGCAAACGGACTTTGTGTGGCTCCGTCTCTTGAGGCTGCTGCTAAGCTTGCAGAAGAGGGAATCGAAGCGAAGGTAATTAATATTCATACAATCAAACCTCTGGACGAGGAGCTTGTTGTTGCAGCTGCAAAAGAAACAGGCAAGGTTGTAACTGTTGAAGAGCATTCTGTTATTGGCGGCCTTGGTGGTGCTGTATGTGAGTGTCTTGCAGAGAAGGCTCCGGTACCGGTTAAACGTATTGGTATCAATGATGTTTACGGAGAATCTGGTCCGGCTGTGGCTCTTCTTGAGAAATATGGTCTTGATGCAGCTGGAATTTACAAACAGATTAAAGAATTTATCTGATTAAACTTAAGTGAAACGGAATTAACCGCAAATTGATAAAGCTACAGAGAAATGTCAGGGGCAACTCGAGCCAGCCCCTGGCATTTTTTGTTGCATATTCGGAAGGGGATTTTTAAACATGCTCTGCTTACATGGAAAAACTTCCAAGAATCCCCCTGGTAATAGTATCTGCAAGATCTATTACTGTAGAAAGCCTTGTTGTCTGCAAGGTGAGATACTCAAGGATTCCGGCAATATTTACGATTCCTGTGATGTAAATATCCCCTACAGGCGGCAAATCCTTTTGTACAGCTGCGCCCGGATAAAGGGAACCGTTTCCTATGTTCACATATCCAAGATGCTGCTTTTTGCCCAGAGAAGCGTCAATGGCAATTACAAGGGCTGACGGGTGGACCTTTGCAATATGTTCTGTTATATGGGTAAGATTTACAGCGTGAACAGGCTGATTCAGTGTCCCGTAAACAAAGATTCCAGGAAGCTGATACTGACTCAGACGATAACCTACGTAAGGACCAAGACAGTCTCCTGTTACCCGGTCGCTGCCGATACATAAAAAAACAATTTCTGACCAGTCCTTTTTATGACGCTTAATACATTTTTCCAGAATACGGGCAATTTCTCCGGAAGAATCCTGATTCCGGGTATTGATATAAAATGGCATATAAACGCTCCTGTTTTTTTTATAATCCATTTTATCCTATATTTGAGAAAATATGCACCTTGCAAAAACTGTCGTTAAATTCTTTAAAACAAGTCTTATATTACGCTAAAATCTGCATTTTTCATGTGATATGCTCATACCCGAAGGGGTGATGTGATTATGATAGAGATCGTTTACAAGGAGGAGAAGCAGGAAGCGAAAAATGGGGAAAATCTTTTTAATTTACCGCGAAATATACGCCAGATCGGTCTGACTACCGGGAACATAAGAATCTACATGGAGGATTATGTTTATACATTTTTGTTAAAGCTGGCCAGAAATAAAAATAATCTGGAAAATGAACAGGGCTGCGTGGCTGTTTTCACCGGAGACACAAAATGGAATAACGGATTAACCTATCTTTTTATCCGCGGAGCACTGATGGTAGAGGAGATGGAAGTTACTGCAGATCATATTGACTTTTCAGAAAAAGTATGGGCAAAAATTCAGGAAAACCAGGAGAAATATTTTCCGGGGCAGGAAATAACAGGCTGGTTTTTTTCCCATCCTCAGATGTACATGGAAACAAATGAGCTTCTTGCCCGCATACATCTCAGGTATTTTGGCGGAGAAAAGGTGCTGATGCTTATGGAGCCTGCGGAAAAAGAAGAAGCCTTTTTCTTCTATGAAAACGGACTTATGATTCGACAGAGGGGGTATTACATTTATTATGAAAAAAACCCCCTTATGCAGGAGTACATGATTGAAAAAAGTAAAGATATGACATCAGAAGCTGCGGAAACAGTTAAGGATGAGGCAGTTACAAGCTTTCGAAAAATTATCAAAAATAAAAAAACTTCAGAAACAGAGGAAAAGCCCAGGGAGGAACCGGAGCATACCTCTGTTTTTTCTTATGCGGCAACAGCATGCCTCGTACTTGCTGCCCTGGCTGTTGGGGCGGGAATCTATCGAAATTATAAACATATTGGACAGTCTGCCTTGGATTCTTCGGTTACTGTTATGTCAGATAAGGTGACTGACGGAAAAGCTGAAAAAAACAATACTGACACGAAAAGGAAAGTGACAGAAACGCCGGAAATAACATGGATTGAAAAAATTACTGAAGCTGTGCAGGCGGAAGATTCCAAGGCAGAAGACTCTAAGACAGAAAATTCTGAGGAAGAAAATTTACAGATTACGCAGACACCATATCCGGATCAACAAAAGGCGCAGAGCGAAGACACAGATACAACGGAAACGGAGGATGCAGCAGCGGAGCTGTCTGGCACAGAAAAGAATCAGGAAAATACAACAGAAGATAAGTTCTCGCAGGAAGCGGACGAAAGAAAAATAAAAAAACAGGAAAGTCAGTCCGCTTCCTCTTCGCAGGCATCTTCTGATAGTGTTTATGAAACTTATATAATAAAGCCGGGAGACACACTTTACCAGATCAGTATTTCCCATTATGGAAATATGGATGCAATTCCTGAAATCTGCCGACTGAATAATCTTACGGAAAACCAGGTGATTTATCCTGGGCAAACGATTGTATTACCATAACGGAATGTGTTATAATCGGATACATGCAAGATAGAAAATACAAGGCAAGGTTAAATTATGGCAAATACATTTAAAAGTATCAGAAAGAAACTGAGGCGAAAGCGCCTTCTTGCAGAGAAGCATCGTTTGGAGAAGGCCCAGTCAGGAACCAGGAGCAATGAGGCTGTCCGCAGAAAATTCAAAGTCGCTCTCAGGAAAAGAAAAGCTGTATTAAGACCTGTTGCTGCAGTACTTGCAGTTTTTCTTGTGGTTTTGCTTGGTTTTCTTTTCCTGGAGAAGCGAAGCTATCACAGTTATAAAGTACAAGTCGCCAGCGAACAGGAGGACACAGTATCTACTCAATACGTTAATTTGGCAGGTAAGATTCTGCGATACAGTTCAGATGAGGTATCTTTAGTAAATACCAAGCTGGATACAATCTGGTCTCAGGTTTATGATATGCAGAATCCAGTTGCCGATGTGTGCGGAGAACGGGCAGTTATTGCAGATAAAGATGGAACCTCCATGGTATTTCTGGATAAAAATGGAATTACAGGAACAGTTTCCACCTCTTATAGCATTATTAAAGCAAAAGTATCCAAAAATGGAATGGCAGCAGCGATTCTTGATGGTGGTGATCATACCTGGATTAATTTTTATAATCTGGATGGCAGTCTGATTGCAGAGAATCAGACTAATATCCAGGATCCGGGGTATCCTATGGATGTAGCGTTAGCTGAGAATGGCGTTGTTATGATGGTTGCTTATCAGTTTGTTGACAGCAGTGAGACTACCAGTTACGTGGCATTTTATAATTTTGGCGAAGTCGGACAAAATGAAGACGACCGTATTGTCAGCGGCTATACCTATAATGGTGTGGTTGTCCCTCAGATTCAGTATCTGGGAAATACTCCGGCAGCACTTAGGGATGACGGATTTACATTATACTCCGGTAAACAGATCCCTAAAGAACTGAAAACAGTTCAGGTTGATAAAGAAATTGTCAGCACCTTTTATGACGATGATAATATCGGGCTTGTATTTAAGAATGACAGTAAAGACAAACAGTATACCATGCAAGTCTATGGAACTAATGGCAAACTGAGATTCAGCCGGGATTTTAACATTCCATATACTACAATTCGGATGAGTGGCGGCTATATAATTATGTATAACAGCTCTCAGATTTGTGTGCTGAATCAGAACGGAACTGAGAAATATTTTGGAAATATTGATGGTACAGTCAAGGATTTCTTTAAATTAGGATGGAACAAATATCTTCTGGTACTTGATACAGGAGTAAATGTAATAAAATTCAGCTAAGGAGAAAGAGATGGATGTAAGCTGGACATGGCTTGGAATTGCTGTGCTTGCCCTGATTGTGTTTGCCTGCATTATGGGGTTTAGAAAAGGGTTTGTAAAAGAAATCGTATCTGTATTTTTTATGCTCATATCCTTTCTGCTTGTGTGGGCAATCAATCCATATGTAAATACCTTTGTCAAAGAATATACGCCCGTTTATGATGCTGTTCAAAGTAACTGCCAGGATCTGGTATCAGAACAGATTGGAAATAAAACGGCACTGGACAAAGAAGAACAGAAGCAGGCAGTTGAGAATCTGGAGCTTCCTGGGATTCTTAAAACAGCACTTGTAAAAAACAATACAGTGGACACATATCGCTATCTTGCTGTCAGCACCTTTACGGAATATATATCGGATTCGCTGGCAGTAATGGCAGTAAACGGAATTTCTTTTTTGATATCCTTTGTACTTTCAGCAGCAGTGATTAAGCTGCTTGGCATTATATTGAATGTTCTGACAAAGCTTCCGGTGCTCCATGGAATTAATAAGATTGCAGGTGCGGCGGTAGGCGGTATCAAATGTATAATTTTCATATGGATTGCTTTTCTTGTACTTACTTTGTTGTGCAATACAGAACTGGGACAGCAGGGAATGGCGCTGATTCAGCAGGATACATTCCTTGACTTTCTGTATAACCAGAATGTTTTTGTTAAAGTATTTATGAGTGTTTTTTATGGCAATTGAGCCTGAAATGTCAAAAAATGCAAAAAAATAAAAAAAAATTGAAAAAAAGGGTTGACGAAACGGAACTCCGATGATATACTGAATCTCGCTTCTGATGAAGCGGGATTTCTTTTTGAAACGAATTAAAAAAGTTTCAAAAAAAATTAAAAAAGTGGTTGACAAACGAAAATGCTTGTGGTAATATAAACAAGCTGTCGGACAGACAACGACAGATAAACAACCTTGATAACTAAACAGTGAAACACATACGATTCTCGAAAATTCTTAACGAATCATCATTCAAAAGAATGA